>NZ_JBFAIA010000141.1:0-21523 GCF_040654455.1 Nonomuraea sp. NPDC050691 | reverse complement strand
ACCCCCGGAGGTGTCCGGCCGCGAGGCCGGGCGCCATGTCCGGGGGCTTGGGCCGGGGGCGGGGGGGGGGGGGGCTGGGGCGCGGCCGCCCCGCCCGCCCCCCGGCGCGCGGGCAGGTGTACGACGAGGAGGCCGACGCGGCGATGCGGGCCATGGTGGAGGCGCAGGTGGAGGCGGAGTCGCTGCCGTTCTTCCTGTCCGGGCGGCTGTACGACGACGGGGTGATCGACCCGCGCGACACCCGGACCGTGCTCGGGCTGTGCCTGTCGGCGGTCAACAGCGCCCCGGTACCCGAGGCGGCGGGATACGGGGTGTTCCGGCCGTGATCACCCGCCTGCTGGTCGCCAACCGGGGCGAGATCGCCCGCCGGATCTTCCGGACCTGCCGCGAGCTCGGCGTCGAGACCGTCGCGGTGTTCTCCGACGCCGACGCCTCCGCGCCGCACGTGGCCGAGGCCGACGCCGCGGTACGGCTGCCGGGGACGCGGCCGGCGGACACGTACCTGGCGATCGACCGGATCGTGGCGGCGTGCCGCGCCTCGGGCGCCGACGCGGTCCACCCCGGCTACGGGTTCCTGTCGGAGAGCGCGGACTTCGCGCGGGCCGTGCTGGAGGCGGGGCTCGTCTGGGTGGGGCCGCCGCCGGAGGCGGTCGCCGCGATGGGGTCGAAGGTGACGGCCAAGCGGCTGATGGCGGAGGCCGGGGTTCCGGTCCTGCCTACGCGGACGGCCGCACCTGTCTCGGGGGAGGCCGTTCCGAACTCACGGGAGGCCGAGGCAGGAGATGGCCCTGCGGCAGCGGACGGCGGCGAGCTGGAGTACCCGCTGCTGGTGAAGGCGTCGGCGGGGGGCGGCGGGCGCGGGATGCGGGTCGTGCGCTCCCCCGCCGAGCTCGCCGCGCAGGTGGAGTCGGCGCGGCGGGAGGCCGAGGCGGCGTTCGGCGACGGCACGGTGTTCGTGGAGCCGCTGCTGGAGGGCGCCCGCCACGTCGAGGTGCAGATCCTCGCCGACGCGCACGGGTGCGTGTGGGCGCTCGGCGAGCGCGAGTGCAGCATCCAGCGCCGCCACCAGAAGGTCGTCGAGGAGTGCCCGTCGCCCGGCGTCGAGGACACGACCCGGGAGACGCTGCGCGACGCGGCGGTCCGCGCGGCCCGGGCGATCGGCTACGTGGGCGCGGGCACCGTGGAGTTCCTGGTCAAGGGCGAGCGGGTGGCGTTCCTGGAGATGAACACCCGGCTCCAGGTGGAGCACCCGGTGACCGAGCTGGTGTACGGGGTGGACCTGGTGCGCCTCCAACTGGAGATCGCGGAGGGGGCCGCGCTGCCGGAGTCGCCGCCGGAGCCGCGCGGCCACGCCGTCGAGGCCCGCCTGTACGCCGAGGACCGCGACCACCTGCCGCGGACGGGTGTCCTGTCGCACTTCGAGATCCCGGGACGCGGTGACGGCGTACGGGTGGACTCGGGGGTCGAGTCGGGCTCCGTGGTGCCGCCGTACTACGACGCGATGCTCGCCAAGGTGATCGCGCACGGCGCCACGCGCGGCGAGGCGGTCAGGAGGCTGACGGCGGCGCTGCGGCATGCCCGGCTGCACGGCGTCACCACGAACCGCGACCTGCTGGTCGCCGTCCTCGCCCATCCCGCGTTCCGCGCCGGTGACACGCACATCGGGTTCCTCGACGAGCACCGCGACGCGCTCCTGCCCCCGGCTCCGCCGCAGCCGCCGCCGCTCGCCGTGCTCGCCGCCGCCCTGGCCGGGGCGGCCGCCAACCGCCGCGACGCGCGCGTCCTCGCGAGCCTGCCCGGCGGCTGGCGCAACGTCCGCTCGCAGCCGCGGACCGCGCGCTTCGAGGAGGCCGAGACCGTCTACGACCCGCTGCCGGACGGCGTCACCGTGGTGTCCGCCGGACCGCACCTGGTCGTGCTGGAGGCGGACGGCGTGCGGCGGACGTTCCAGGTGACCCGCCACGGCGGCAGGGTCCACGTCGACTCCGGCGGCCTCCACGCCGAGCTGACGCCCGTCGCGCGCCTGCCGGAGCCGGTCGAACGGGCCGCGCCGGGCTCGCTGCTCGCGCCCATGCCGGGCGGCGTCCTCCGCGTGGAGGTCAAGGAAGGGCAGCGCGTGGACAAGGGGCAGGCCGTCCTGGTGCTGGAAGCCATGAAGATGGAGCATCGGATCACCGCGCCCGCCGCCGGGATCGTCTCCGCCCTGCGTGTGGGGAAGGGCGACCAGGTCGAGGCCGGGGCGGTGCTGGCGATCATCGACGAGGAGAACACATGACGCGCCTGGTCCACAGGGAGCTCGCCGGCGGAGTGGCCACGATCACCCTCGACTCGCCGCCGAACCGCAACGCGCTGTCCGTGCGGCTGCTCGGCGACCTCGAGGAACGGCTGACCTGGGCGCTGGCCGAACCGGAGGCGCGGGTGATCGTGCTGACCGGCACCGGCCCGGTCTTCTGCTCGGGCGCCGACCTGAAGGAGCAGCGGATCGAGCCCGCCTCGGGCGCCGCCGACGCCCCGGTGACGGCGTCGTTCCCGGAGATCATGGCGCTCATCTGGGAGAGCCCGAAGCCGGTCATCTGCCGCCTCAACGGCACCGCCCGGGCCGGCGGCCTGGGCCTGGTGGCGGCCTGCGACTTCGCGGTCGCGCCCCTGACGGCTTCCTTCGCGTTCAGCGAGGTACGGCTCGGCGTGGCGCCCGCGATGATCTCCGTACCGGTGCTGCGCAGGCTGAACCCGAGGGCGGCGGCCGAGTACCTGATGACCGGGGAGGTGTTCGACGCCGCCAGGGCGGTGGAGATCGGGCTGCTGTCGCGCGCCGTGCCGGCGGAGGAGCTGGACGCGGCGGTGGCGCACTACGCGGACATGCTCGTCAAGGGCGGGCCGGAGGCGCTGGCGATCACCAAGCGGCTGGTGCGCGAGGTGCCGGCCATGCCGTTCGAGGAGGGGCTGCGGCGGATGACCGCGCTGTCGGCGCAGCGCTTCACGTCCCAGGAGGGGCAGGAGGGGATCGCCGCGTTCATGGAGAAGCGCCCGCCCTCCTGGGTCCCGGCCGCGCCGGCCGAGGAGAAGCAGCCGAGGGCGTGACGGTGCTCCGCGTCGCCAACTGCAGCGGCTTCTACGGCGACCGGCTGTCGGCCGCCCGGGAGATGGTCGAGGGCGGCCCGATCGACGTGCTCACCGGCGACTGGCTGGCGGAGCTGACCATGCTCATCCTGGCCGGCAGCCGCCTCAAGGGCCGCCCCGGCTACGCGCCGACGTTCCTCAGGCAGCTGGAGGACGTGCTCGGCCCCTGCCTCGACCGCGGCATCAAGATCGTCGCGAACGCGGGCGGGCTCGACCCGGCGGGCTGTGCCGAGGCCGTTCACGAGCTGGCCGCCAGACTCGGCCTGTCCCCCGCCGTCGCGCACGTCACCGGCGACGACCTCATGGGACGGCCGCTCGACCTGGTCAACGCCGACACGGGCGAACGGCTCGACGCCGAGCCGCTGACCGCCAACGCCTACCTCGGCGGACGGCCGATCGCCCGGGCGCTCGCCGCCGGGGCGGACGTCGTGGTGACCGGCCGCGTCACGGACGCCGCCCTGGTGACGGGGCCGGGCATGTGGCGGTACGGCTGGGGCCCGGACGACCTGGACGCGCTGGCCGGCTCGGTGGTCGCGGGCCACGTCATCGAGTGCGGCTGCCAGGCCACGGGCGGCAACTACGCGTTCTTCCAGGACGTGCCGGACCTCGCGCACTGCGGCTTCCCGATCGCCGAGCTGCACGGCGACGGCTCGTCGGTCATCACCAAGCACCCCGGCACGGGCGGCCTCGTCTCGATCGGCACGGTCACGGCGCAGCTCGTGTACGAGATCGCCGGGCCGCGCTACCCCGGCCCCGACGTGGTGGCGCGCTTCGACACCATCACGCTGTCGGACGACGGGCCGGACCGGGTGCGGATCTCGGGGGTGCGCGGCGAGCCGCCGCCGGACACGCTCAAGGTCGCGGTGACCGTGCCGGGCGGCTACCGCAACACGATGACGCTCGTCCTGACGGGCCTGGACGTGGCGGACAAGGCGCGGGTCGCGGAGGAGGCGATCTGGGCGCGGGTGCCGCGGGAGTCGTTCGACGAGGTGGACGTCACGCTCACCGACCGGGGACTGCTGCGGATCACCGTCATGGACCGGGACCGGCGCAAGGCGGGCCGCGTCTTCTCCTCGGCGGTGGTGGAGACGGGGCTGGCCGGCTACCCGGGCTTCCACGCGCTGACGCCGCCGGGCGACGCCTCGCCGTACGGGATCTACTGGCCGGTGCTGGTGCCGGCCGCCGAGGTCCCGTGGACCGTCCACCTCGACGGCCGCCCGCTACCCCCCGACCCCTCTCCGGGGGGAGCCACCCTGCCCTCCCTGGCGCGGGCCCTGCCGGCAAACGCCACGGCCTCCCCGGCGCAGGACCCGCGGGCAGAGGTACGGCGGGACGCGGCGCCCAACGGCGGCGGTCAGCTCGCCGACCCGCTCCCCGCCCCGGACGTGCGGCGCGTCCCCCTGGGGCGGATCATGGGGGCCCGCTCGGGCGACAAGGGCGGCAACGCGAACCTGGGCGTCTGGGTCGACACACCCGAGCGGTACGCCTGGCTGGCCGCCACCCTCACCGTGGACCGGCTGAAGGAGTCGCTGCCCGAGCTGGCCCCGTACCGGATCGACCGCCACGACCTGCCCAACCTCCACGCCCTCAACTTCGTCGTCCACGGCCTGCTGGGACGGGGGGTGGCCGCCAGCCCCCGCATGGACCCCCAGGCCAAGGCCCTGGGCGAGGAGCTGCGCGGGTGTCCGGTCGACGTCCCGGAAGACCTCCTGCCGGGCCCCTCGAAGCGGCCGGCTTGACGGGCCCGGCTAGGCGGACCGGTTGACGACGCTCCAGTCCTCCCCGCCCCGCCCCTCGGCCACGGCCCGGGTGAAGACCGCCAGGACGGCGTCGAGGAGGGGGTAACCGGCAGCTCCCGCCAGGCGGGAGGCGTAGTCCAGGTCCTTGCGCGCCCACTCGGCGGAGAAGTTGATCGGGTCGGGCGGGGCGACCAGGTTGTCGTGCGCCATCCTGGTGATGACGCCGCCCGGCCGCTCCAGCAGCGCGGCCCCCACCTGTCCGAGGTCGAGACCCGCGCCCGCCGCCAGCTTCATCGCCTCGCCGAACGCGGCCATGTGAACGGCTTGCAGCGCGTTGAGCACCAGCTTGAAGCGCGTGCCGGCGCCGACGGGGCCGAAGTGCCGGACCTCACGGGAGACGGCGGTGAGCACCGGGGCGAGCTCGGCCAGCCGAGCCGGATCGCCGCCGGCCAGCATCGTGAGGTTGCCGGTCCGGGCGCCTTCCGCCCCACCGGTCAGCGGCATGTCGTAGAAGGTGAGGTCCCGCTCCCCGCAGGCGGCCGCCAGCTCGGCGATCCAGCCGACCGACAGGGTGGCCGAGGAAATCAGGACCGTGCCGGGCCGGGCGCCGGCCAGGATGCCTTCGGGGCCCAGCCACACCGCGCGCGAGGACTCGTCGTCGGCGGTCACCTCGAAGACCACGTCGGCCCGGCGGGCCGCTTCGGCCGGGGTGCGGGCCGGCGGCTCGGTGTCCGGGATCGCCGACAGGGCCTCCGGACGCAGCGGGCTGCGGTTCCACAGGACCACGTCGTGCCCGTTCCGGGCCAGGTTGGCGGCCATGCCCCGGCCCATGATGCCCACCCCGACGATTGCCACGACTGCCATCGTTCTCTCCCTCGTCACTGCTCGATCAACGTGCGGTGTCATCGTGCCCGTCTCGGGGAGCGGTGAGGCAGGCCCGCCGAAGGGGTGCCCTGGCAGGGCCCCCTTGGCCCGCCGCCGGAGCGACATACTTGGCGTATGGCAGCGAAGACCGATCTGGGAGAGTTCCTGCGGGCCCGGCGATCCAGGATCGCGCCGCAGGAGGTGGGGCTGCCCGCCACCACCGGACGCCGCCGGACGCCCGGGCTGCGCCGCGAGGAGGTGGCGATGCTGGCCGGGGTGAGCATCGAGTACTACACCCGCCTGGAGCAGGGCAAGCAAGGCAATCCCAGCCCGGCGGTGCTGGAGGCGATCGCCGGGGTGCTGCGGTTGAGCGAGGACGAGCGCGGGCACCTGTTCGAGCTGGCCGACGCTCCCGCGGCCAGGCCGGCCGCCTCCCGGCCGTCCCGGCAGCTCAGGGCGGAGGTGCGCCGGCTGCTGGACATCGTCGCCCCTCACCCCGCCTACGTGCTGAGCCGGGCCAACGACCTGCTGGCCGCCAACGCGGCGGGGATGAGGCTGCTGCCGGGGATCGAGGAGTGGCCGGCGGCCTCGCGGAACACCGCGCGCTACACGTTCCTGCACCCGCGGGGCAAACGCGTCTACGGCAACTGGGACGAAGTGGCCGCGGCCACGGTGGCTCATCTGCGTGCCGTCGCCGGGACCTACCCCAACGCGCCCGACGTGGTCGCCCTGGTGGGAGAGCTGGCCGTCAAGAGCCGGGAGTTCGCCGCCCTCTGGGACCGGTACGACGTGCGCAGGCGCACCAACGGCCGCAAGTGCTTCCGGCATCCCGAGGTGGGCTCCATGACCCTGACCTACGAGGTGCTGACCGTCGCGCGCAGCGAGGGGCATCGTCTGGTCGTCTACCAGGCGGAACCGGGCACCCCCGACCACGACGCGATGCTGCTGCTCGGGATGGCGGAGGTGAGCGGCTGAGCCGCCCAGGCAGAGCGGCGGTGGTCAAGCCACGGGAGCGCGCCGTCGCGGCTGATGAGGCCGCCCTTCAGGGTGGTCCCACCCACATCAACCGCCACGACACACTCTCTTCTCTTATACCCCACCAGACGAAGCCGGATAGAGCCCCACAAAAGGGTTTGTGAGGCTGGTTCGGGATACGGAAGGATGCCGGGCGTGATGAGGATCCGCCGCCTGACCTCCGCCGACCTCGACGCCTGCACCCGCCTGGCCACCGCGCGCCAGTGGGGACCCGAGCGTCACAAGTGGGCGCTGCTGCTCGACGTCGGCGAGGGCTACGGCATCGACGCGCCCGACGGCGACGGGCTGGCGGCGACCAACATCCTGACCCGCTACGGCCACGACCACGCCGTGATCAGCATGGTCCTCACCGCCGAACGCCACGCGCGCCAGGGCCTCGCCCGCGCGCTCATGGAGCACGCGCTGGAGCAGGCCGGCGACCGCACCGTCTCGCTGCACGCCACCGAGCAGGGCCGCCCGCTGTACGAGCGGCTCGGGTTCCGCACCGTGGGCCGGGTCGCCAAGCACACCGGCGTGTTCACGGGCGAGCCGTCCGGCGTCACCCGCCCGGCGACCGCGGACGACCTCGGCGCGATCCTGACGCTCGACGCGGAGGTCTTCGGCACGGACCGGTCGGAGCTGCTGCGCCGCATGTTCGGATTCGGGCTCTCCGTCCGCGTCGCGGAGCAGGGTTTCGGTCACTGCTGGCGCAACGATACGAACGTCGTCATCGGCCCCGTCGTGGCCCAGGACCTCGCCACCGCCCGGGCGCTCATCGGCGACCTGGCCCTCGACGCCGGCGGCGAGGTGCGCATGGACCTCGACCTGGCCCAGGAGGAGCTGGTCGCGTGGGCCGTGGCGCACGGGATGGGCCAGCCGTGGGAGGTGTCGCTCATGGTCAGGGACGGTGACCTGCCTGGCGACCGCGCCCGGCAGTTCCTCCCGTTCATGCAGGCCCTGGGCTGACTTTCCCTGTCGCCCTTTCTGACCGGAGAATCCCCCCTCTCACCCAATATGGCGATTTTTCCGAAAACGATCAGGTATGTCCCGACGCCCCGTACAATTGCGCGCAATTGCAGATCACGGGGAAGGACCAATCCATGCGCATGCGGTTCCTCGGCTCCACGTCGGAGGCGGGCGCCTGCCCCACCCTGTACGAGACCGACCGCGGCACCATCGTGGTGCAGGGCCTCCGGCTCACCGATCCCGAGGCCCTCGCCGACCTGCGCGACGTCCTCGACGGGGAGGACGCGGTGGAGGTGCCCCGGGAACTGATCACCGAGATCGCCCGCCGCGTCCTGCAGGAGCCGCCGAGCCACTGACCCAGCATCCGGTTCGCCACATTCCGCTATTGCTTGGTCACGATTGCGCCACTGCCTCTGGCATGATCCACCCCGGCCCGTCTAGCCTCTTGCCGCGTGACGTCCTTTCAGCAGGCGCGGATCGACCTCGGCGGCCAGTTGCGGCAGCTCCGCGAGGCCGCCCACCTGTCGGGCAAGGACCTGGCCGAGCGGCTGCGCTGGCAGCCGTCCAAGGTCTCGCGCCTGGAGAACGCCAGGCAGACGGCCACGGAGGACGACGTCGTGGTGTGGGCGCAGGCCGTACAGGCGGGGCCCGAGACCACGGACGACCTGATCCGGCAGGCGATCGCGCTGCTGGAGCGGCACGACGACTGGAAGCAGCGGCACCGCAGCGGGCTGGCCGCGATCCAGGAGGACATCCGCGACCTGGAGGCCCGCACCAAGCTCTTCCGGGTGTTCGAGCCGAACATCGTGGTCGGCCTGCTCCAGACCGCCGAGTACTCCCGGCACGTGTTCAGCAAGGTCAAGCGCCTCTACAGCGCGCCGGAGCAGATCGACGCCGCGGTCCGGGTGCGGATGCAACGGCAGGAGATCCTCTACGACCGCGCGCGGACGTTCCGGTTCGTGCTGCCCGAATCGGCGCTGAACACCCGGCTCGCCCCGCTCGACGTCATGCGGGGCCAGCTCGACCGGCTGCTCGCCGTCAGCACCCTGCCGAATGTCGAGTTCGGGGTCATCCCTTACACCGCGGAGCTGCCGTCCGCGCCGATCAACGGGTTCTGGATCTACAACGACGCCATGGTCGGCGTCGCGACCCTGACCAAGGACCTCGTGCTCCGCGATCCGGACGACATCGCCTTCTACGCGCGGGCGTTCGAGGATTTCGCCAAGGTGGCCGCCTTCGACGAGGACGGCAGAGACGTCATCATCCGCGTTCTTGACGAATACCGGAAACAATCCTCGCATTAATCCTCGCAATTGCTTGCCCGCCTCCACAAGATCGTGCAATTCTGTCGCGGGAGACGTTGCGGAGGTGACGCATGATGCTTGATACCGCGCTCAGCCTCGAGCGGTTCGCGTGGTACGCGGGTCGTCACGCCGACCTGACGGTCCAGAGCCTTTCCCTGGCCAGCGACCCGGCGTACGTGTCGGTGCGCAACCGCTTCTCCACCACGCTCGCCGAGACCGTGACCTGCTCCGAGGACGGCAGCTTCGTCACCTCGTGGGGCTACCGGCTCGGCACGGCCGACGACGTCGAGTCGGCCGCCGCCCGCCTCGCGTTCCTCCTCGCCGCGCTGCCGGCCTGAGATCGCCCGCTCCGCGCGCGGCCGTCAGGCGGGGCCCCCGCAGGGGTCCGGTTCGACGCCGATGGTGCTCTCCATGACACGCCGGTAGTCCGGGCACCGGGTGAAGTCCTCGGCGTCGCACTCCAGGACGTGCTCGATCAGCCGCTTGGAGGCGGAGATCTCGGCCAGGCGCCGCTCCAGCTCGGCGTGCTGGCGCCGCAGGACCTCGCGCCGCTCGTCCGGGCCGGACGCCTGGAGGATCTGCCCGATGCGCTCCAGGCTCATCCCGCCCGCCTTGGCGCGCACGATCGTGGCCACCCGTACCACGTGGTCCTCGGTGTAGACGCGGCGGCCGTTGACGCGGGCCGCCGGGGTGAGCAGCCCCATCGCCTCCCAGTGACGCAGGACGTGGGCGGCGAGCCCGAACCGCTCGGCCAGCTCACCGATGCGCATGCCGTCGTCCGGCCTCATGGCGAGATCACCTCTCCGCGCCCGTCAGGGGAAGGTCATGAGAAGGAGGTCACCGGGATGCCGGCCTCGCCGGCGGCGGCGGTGCGGGCGTGGGCCAGCAGCCGCCCCCGGTCGAGCACGTCGGGGTGCAGGGTGTAGCGGATGATGAGCCCGTCGAGCATGGCGTCGATCCGCTCGGCCGCGCCCGCCGGGTCCTCGCAGGAGAACTCCCCCGCGTCCGTGCCGTCGGACAGCACCCGGGCCAGCGCGTCGAGCCAGGCCGTCTCCAGCTCCAGCATGATCTCGTTGACGGCCGGCTCCCTGAGCGCGGTGTTCCACGCGTCGATCCAGAGCAGCCAGCTCTGGTCGGAGGGCGACTCCGGGATGTAGTACCGCAGCACCCTGTCGAGGCGCTCCACCGCCGAACCCGGGCCCGCGACCAGCTCGTCGAGCTTGGCGCTCTCGATGTCGAGGGTGGCCCGGAGCATGGCGGTGATCAGCTCGTCCTTGGTGGCGAAGTGGTAGTGGATGAGGCCGCCGCTCACGTTGATGGACTTGGCGATGTCGGCGATCCGGGTGTGGGCCAGACCCCGCTCCAGCACCACCTTGCGCGTGGCCTCGAGCAGCTCGGCCCTGCGCTGGTCAGCCTGATCGGCCCGGGACGTACTCCGCACCGGGCCAGCCTATCCGTCAGGAGGCCGCGGCGGAGCAGTCGTGGAGGCCGTCCTGGCCGTCCACCGCGGCGCAGTTCTGCCGCACCCACGTGGTGACCTCGCTGTTGCCCCGGCCGGGGCCGCCGCGGTCGTCACCGCTGAGCACGTACCGGAGCCGGCCGGAGGAGACGAGCTCCTTGAGGCGGTCGACGGTCATGGCGGGGTCGCTGCCGGTGAAGCCGCCCATGGCGATCACCGGCTTGCCGGTGGACAGGATGATGGAGGACGCCTGCTGGGCGCTGTTGACGGCCACGAGCCACTCGGCCTTGCCCTGGTTGGCCAGCAGGTACTTGACCATGGAGTCGCTCACGCCGCCGCCCGGACCGCCCGTCACCCGCCCGCTCCGGCCGCTGGGAGCCTCCCCGCCATCCTGCGGGGGCCGCATGCCCTCGGGGAACCGGCCTTCGCGGAACGCGCCGTACTGGCCGGGAGGCATGCCGCCGGGGCGCATCCCGCCCATGGGGCCGAAGCCCATGCCGCCCGTCGAGGGGCCGGCGGTCGGGTTGGTGCCGTTCACCTGCGAGCCGAGCGGCGAGACCGCGTACGCGGCGGGCCCGGCGAGCCCGGCGACCAGCGTGGCGGCCAGCGCGCCGACGGCGACCCTGGCGGCCAGGCGCCCGCGTCCGGCGAGGACGAGCCCGGCCAGCGCCAGCCCGGCGACGGCGAGGACGGTGGCGGCGAGCACGGCCCACGCCAGCCACGGCACGAAGTCGGTCGTGCGGCGCAGCACGGTGAACGACCAGCCACCCGTGACCGCGACCGCCAGGGGCAGCACCCAGGCCCAGGTCCGCGACCGGCGGAAGGCCTGCCACATGAGCACGCCGCCCATGCCGGTGATCGCGGCCACGGCCGGGGCCATGGCGGTGGTGTAGTACGGGTGGAAGGTGCCGCTGGAGAAGCTGAAGACCGCGAAGTGGACGGCCAGCCAGCCGCCCCAGACCAGCCACGCCGCACCGCTCGCGCCGTCCTGGACGCCGGCTCCGGGCGCGCCGCCCTCGAGCGCGGCCGCGGACGCGCCGTCCTGGGCGCCGGCCGCCCCCTCTGCGCCGGCGCGCCGGGCGGTCCAGCGCATCAGCGCCGCGAACGCCAGGGCGAGGGCGCAGAACGGCAGCAGCCAGGAGATCTGCCCGGCCATCATGTCGTTGAACAGCCGCCCGGCGCCCGACTCGCCGCCGAACGACGCGCCCCCTCCGCCGCCGAACCCACCGCCGCCGCTCTGGCCGAAGATCCGGCCCAGGCCGTTGTAGCCGATGACGAGGTCCCAGACGGAGTTGTCGGTGGATCCGCCGATGTACGGGCGGGACGCGGCCGGCCACAGGTCGACGATCACCATCCACCAGGCGCTGGAGACGGCCATCACGGCGCCGGCCGCGAGCAGGTGCCCGATCCGCCGCACCACGGCCCCGCGGGCGCACACCAGGTAGGCGAGCGCGAACGACGGCACCACCAGGTACGCCTGGAGCATCTTGGTGTTGAAGGCGAGCCCCACGAACAGCGCGCACAGCAGCAGCGACCGCAGCCGCCCGGTGCGCAGCGACTCCAGGCAGAACCACGCGGCCAGCACGAGCAGCAGCACGAGGACGGTGTCGGGGTTGTTGTCCCGGTTGATGGCCACGGTGATGGGCGTGAGGGTCATGACGACGGCAGCGAGCAGGGCGGCCACGTGCCCGTGCCGGGCGTTGCCGTAGGCGCGCAGCACGGCGCCGTGCACGAGGGCGACGGCGGCCACGCCCGCGACGGCCTGCGGGAGCAGCATGCTCCACGTCCCGAACCCGAACACCCGGGCCGACAGTCCCATGACCCAGAGCGCGAACGGCGGCTTGTCCACGGTGATGTACGAGCCCGCGTCGATGGCGCCGAAGAAGAACGCCTTCCAGCTCTTGGTGCCGGACAGGATGGCGGCGGCGTAGTACTCGTTGGCGTAGCCGCTGAGCGCCCACGCGTACAGGACGAAGGCGGCGGCGAGCACGGCCCACAGGGCGGGCCGCGACCAGCGCGGGGCGGGGGCGGCGGCGCGCCGGGACGCGCGGCGGCGGTGGGCGGCGAGGCTCACGGTGCTCGTCATCGGGCGTTCCTCCGGGGGTTGAAGACCCACACGCGCAGCAGCAGGAACCGCACGAGCGTGGCCAGCGCGTTGGCCACGACCACGGCGGCCAGCTCGACGCCGTGGGAGACGCCGTCGGGCAGCAGCGCGAGGCCGCCGGTGGTCAGGGCGAGCCCGACGAGGAACGCGAGGAGCCCCTCGAACTGCTGGCGCAGCGCCCCGGACGACCCGATGACGCCGAAGGTGAAGCGGCGGTTGGCGGCGGTGTTGGCCACGGCCGTGACGAGCAGTGCGACGGCGTTCGCGGTGAACGCCGGCACGGCCTGGCGCAGGCCGGAGAACAGCAGCAGGTAGGCGAGCGTGCTGAACACGCCCACGACGGCGAAGCGGGGAAGCTGGCGGGCCATGCCCCGGGGCAGCTCGGCCTGGCGCACGCGGGCGGGGACGGGGATGCGGGCGGCGCCGGACAACGTCCGGCGGGCGACCCGGGCCAGGCCGCGCAGGTCGTCGAGGGCGGTCCGGAGGACGTCGACGCGGCTGTCGGGGTCGTCCACCCAGTCGACGGGCACCTCGTGGATGCGCAGCCCGTGCCGCTCGGCGAGCAGCAGCAGCTCGGTGTCGAAGAACCACTGCTCGTCCTCGACGGCGGGCAGCAGCGCCTGCGCCACCTCGGTGCGCACGGCCTTGAAGCCGCACTGGGCGTCGGAGAAGCGCGCCCCCATCACGGAGCGGAGCAGCAGGTTGTACGCGCGGGAGATGAACTCGCGCCTGGGGCCGCGCACCACGTTCGAGCCGCGGGAGAGCCGGGTGCCGATCGCGAGGTCGCTGTGGCCCGACAGCAGGGGCGCCACCAGGGGCAGGAACGCGTCGAGGTCGGTGGACAGGTCGACGTCCATGTAGCTGACGACGTCGGCGTCGCTGGAGGACCACACGTGCCGCAGCGCCCGGCCGCGGCCCTTGGCGTCGAGGTGGACGGCCCGCACGTGGGTCAGCTCGGCGGCCAGTTGCCGGGCCTCGTGCCAGGTGCCGTCGGTGCTGGCGTTGTCGGCGATCGTGATGCGGAAGCCGTAGGGAAAGGTGCGGGTCAGGTAGCCGTGCAGCCGGACGATGCTCTCGCGCAGCGCCCGCTGCTCGTTGTGGACCGGGACGACCACCTCGACGAGGCGCGTCTTGACTGGAGTCTGCATGCTCCCAGTGCAGAACATCCTTCTTTGAACTGACTTGTGCCTATCTGAGGGCTGAGTGAGATTTCCCAGGAATCTCGACAGTGGCGATGACTCCACCGCCCGGAGCGTTGTCAAGACGCACCCGGCCGCCCGCCTCGGCGACGGACTGGGCCACGATCGCCAGGCCCAGCCCCGAGCCGGGCATGGCGCGGGCCGAGGGCGAACGCCAGAACCGGTCGAAGACGTGCGGCAGCTCCTCCTCGGCGATGCCGGGCCCGTGGTCGCGCACGGTCAGCGTGCCGTCGCGCAGCTCCACGTCCACCTGGCCGGGGCCGAACTTGGCCGCGTTGTCGATGAGGTTCAGCACGGCACGTTCCAAGGACGCGGCGCCGCCGAAGACGTACCACTCGCCGAGGTCGGTGGTGACCTCGGCGCCGCGCAGCCGCGCCCGCTCCACGGCGGCCCGCACGACGTCGTGCAGGCCCAGCTCGGCGTGCGGCTCGTGGTCGGTGTCGCCGCGCGCGAGCTGGAGCAGGTCGCCGACGAGCGTGGACAGCTCGGCGAACTGGGCCTTGACGTTGACGAGCAGCCGTTTCTTCGCGCCGGGCTCGATGCTGCGGCCGGTCTCCTCGCTGCGCAGCAGCAGGTCGATGTTGGTGCGCAGGGTGGTGAGCGGCGTGCGCAGCTCGTGCCCGGCGTCGGCGACGAGCTGGCGCTGCCGCTCCCGCGACCCGGCCAGGGCCGTGGTCATGGCGTTGAACGACGTGCCGAGCCGGGCGATCTCGTCGGTGCCCTGGACGGGGATGCGGGTGCTGAGGTCCTCGGTCTGCGCGATGTGCTCGACGGCCTTGGTGAGGCGGCCCACGGGGGCCAGCGCGGTCCTGGAGATCGCCAGACCGGTCCAGGCGGCGGCCAGCGCGCCGAGCGCCGTGAGACCGGCGAGGCCGAGCGCCATCCGCCGCAGGGAGCTGTTCAGGTGAGCGAGCGGCCGGGACTCCAGGACGGCGACGCCGGGCGCGAAGTTCGTGGTCACCACGCGCACACTGCGCCCGTCGACGGTCTGGCCGTTCCGGTAGACCGGCTCACCGGGCTGAGCGACCCGAGCCAGGTCCTCCTTGGTGGCCTTGATGGGCGAGCCCACGGAGCAGGTGGTGTTGTCGGCGAGCAGGAGGGTCACGGTCTCGGCGAAATGACCTTCGGTGCCCTCGGGGCGGCAGTGCTCCTGCAGCCATCGCTGGTCCCCGGGCTTCTCGGGCTCCATGATCGCCTGGTCCAGCGTGCCGAGCATCTGCTGCTTGGCCACGAACCACGACATCGCGGAGGCCAGGGCGATGGCCAGCGCCACCGCGACCGTGACCAGCAGCGTCAGCCGCGAGCGGAGGCTGCTGAACCGTCTCATGTCGTCGCCCGCAGGACGTACCCCACCCCGCGCACGGTGTGGATCACGCGCGGCTCTCCGCCGGCCTCGGTCTTGCGCCGCAGGT
This sequence comes from Nonomuraea sp. NPDC050691, assembly GCF_040654455.1. Classification (NCBI taxonomy): domain Bacteria; kingdom Bacillati; phylum Actinomycetota; class Actinomycetes; order Streptosporangiales; family Streptosporangiaceae; genus Nonomuraea; species Nonomuraea sp. NPDC050691. The sequence continues at coordinate 6,342 of NZ_JBFAIA010000141.1, read as the reverse complement.
ACATGATGTACACGTCGAGGGAGTTGGAGGTCGGCTCGAAGTCGAAGCCCCACACCTCGCCGAGGATCTGCTCGCGGGTCAGCACCTGGCGCGGGTGGGCGAGGAACAGCTCCATGAGGAGGTACTCGGTCCGGGTCAGGTCGAGCGGCCGGTCGCCGCGGGTGACCTCCCTGGTCGCCGGGTCCATGCGCAGGTCGCCGTACGCGAGGAGGTTCTCCGGCGCGCTGGTGTGCAGGGAGCTGCGCCGCAGCAGCGCGCGGACGCGGGCCAGCAGCTCGTCCAGCTCGAACGGCTTGACCAGGTAGTCGTCGGCGCCCGCGTCGAGGCCGGACACCCGGTCGCCCACGGCGTCGCGGGCGGTCAGCATGAGCACGGGCACGTGGTTGCCGGCCGCGCGCAGCCTCCGGCATGCGGTCAGCCCGTCGAGGCGCGGCATCATGACGTCGAGCAGCACGGCGTCGTACGGCTCGCGGACCAGCGCGTCCAGCGCGGCCTGGCCGTCGTTGGCGGTGCCCACCTTGTAGCCCTCGAACTCCAGGCTCGACTGCAGCGCCTCACGCAACGCGGGCTCGTCGTCCACCACCAGCAACCGTGCGGGCTCACTCATGCTCACAAACTAAGCGCACATCATGAGAACCCTATGAACGGCCCGGCCGACTTGCATGAGAATGATCAGGCGCTGAGCACGGCCATCGCGGCGTTGTGGCCCGGGATGCCGCTCACGCCGCCGCCCCTGCGGGCGCCGGCGCCGCACAGCAGGATCCGCTCGTCCTCGGTCTCCACGCCCCAGCCCCTCCCGTTCTCGGTGTAGGGCCAGGTGAGGTCGCGGTGGAAGATGTGGCCGCCCGGCAGTCCCGCCTCGTTCTCCAGGTCCACCGGCGTCCTGACCTCGACGCAGGGCGTGCCGTCCGGGGCGCGCAGCAGGCAGTCCTCGATCGGCTCGGCCAGCACCCGGTCGAACGAGGCGAACGTGGCCCGCAGCGCCGCCTCCCGCGCCCCCTCGGGGTCGGCGCGGAAGAGCCGCGCCGGCATGTGCAGGCCGAACAGCGTCATGGTCTCGGCCCGTCCCCGCAGCTCCGGCCCGAGGATGGAGGGGTCGGTGAGCGAGTGGCAGTACACCTCGGCGGGCGGCACCTCCGGGATCCGGCCGCGCGACGCCTGCGCGTGGGCCGCCGCGAGCTGGTCGCGGCCCTCGTTGATGTGGAACGTCCCGCTGAAGGCGGCATGGGGGTCCACCGAGGCGTCGCGGAGCCGGGGCAGCCGCGACAGCACCATGTTGACCTTGAGCTGCGCCCCCTCCGGCACGTCGGCGGGCCGGCCGAGCACCCGGTCGAGGACGGCGGGCGGCAGGTTGACCAGCACGTGGCCGCCGGTCACGGTGTGCTCACCGTCGTCCGCGCGGAAGGTGACCTCCCCGGACGGGGCGATGCCGACGATCTCGGCGCCGGTCCTGATCTCGGCCCCGGCCCGCCTGGCCGCCGCCTCGATCGCGCCCGAGACGGCGCCCATGCCGCCGACCGGGACGTTCCACTCGCCGGTGCCGTCGCCGATGACGTGGTAGAGGAAGCAGCGGTTGGCCGCCAGGTCCGCGGCGGGGTCGGCGAAGGTGCCGATCAGGGCGTCGGTCAGCACGACGCCGCGTACGGTGTCGTCGCCGAACCGCTCGTCCACCGCCTGGCCGACGGGCCGGGCGAACAGGTCGCGCCACGCCTCCGGCCCGACCAGCCGCTCGACCTCGGCGGCCGTCGGCAGGGGTTCGAGGAGGGTGGGCGCGAGGGCGCGCGCCGTCCGGGCGATCATGGCGTAGAAGTCGCGCCACGCCTTGTGGTCGGCCTCGCCGCCGGTGACGCGCCGGAACGACTCCGCGGTGCGGGCCTCGTCGTCGTTGTCGACGAGCAGCCCGGTGCCGTCCTTCGGGGTGTACGAGGCGTAGCGGCGGCGGCGCAGCTCCAGGCCGAGGCCCAGATCTTGGACGATCTTCGTGGGGAGCAGGCTGACGAGGTAGGAGTAGCGCGACAGCCGTACGTCCACGCCGGGGAAGGCGCGGGCGGAGATGGCGAGCCCTCCGGCGTGGTCCAGGCGTTCGAGGACGAGCACCCGGCGTCCGGCGCGGGCGAGGTAGGCCGCGGCCACCAGGCCGTTGTGCCCACCACCCGCCACTACAACGTCATATCTCCCCATACCGGCACCTTACGGCCCGATCGGGCTTCGGCGCAGGAGTCCCCTGGGGGCGTCGTCGCAGGGCCGTAAGCTGGGACGGGGCGCAGGAGCGGGACACGCGCCCCAAGTAGCCGCAAATCCCTCAAATGCACTAAAGTCGCCGTTTCGCCCTGCCCAGGGCCGATCGTCCGAAGGAGCACCACAGCCCCATGCGCACCGCCGCCGACCCCCTTCTCCAGCCGTCCGACGAGGTCGCCGAGGCCCTGTCCACCGGTGCGCCCGTCGTGGCCCTGGAGTCCACGATCATCTCCCACGGCCTGCCGCAGCCGCGCAACCTCGAGGTCGCCCGGGAACTGGAGGGGATCGTCCGCGAGGCGGGCGCCGTGCCGGCCACCATCGCGGTGCTCGACGGCGTCGCCCGCGCCGGGCTGAGCGACGCCGAGCTGGAGCGCGTGGCGTCCGAGCCGGGGCTGCGCAAGCTGGGCCAGCGCGACCTGCCGATGGCGGCGGCGCTCAAGGCCAGCGGGGCGACGACCGTCTCGGCGACGTCGTTCCTGGCCGCGCGGGCGGGCATCCGGGTGTTCGCCACCGGCGGTCTCGGCGGCGTCCACCGGGGCTGGACCGAGGACCAGGACGAGTCGGCCGACCTCGGCACGCTCGCCGGCACCCGCATCACGGTGGTGTGCGCCGGCGTCAAGTCGATCCTCGACGTGCCCGCGACGCTCCAGCGGCTGGAGACCCGCGGCGTCAGCGTGGCCGGCTACCGCACCGACACGTTCCCCGGCTTCTACCTGCACTCCTCCGGCGAGCCCGTCGACTGGCGGGTCGAGACGCCCGAGGAGGTCGCGGACGTCATGCGCGCCCAGGACGCCTTCGGCGGCCCGGAGACCGCTCTCATCGTCGCCAACCCGGTGCCGGTGGACCAGCAGCTCGACCCCGCGCTGCACGACCGGGTGCTCGCCGAGGCCCTGGAGGCCGCGGCCCGCGACGGCGTCACCGGTCAGGCGATCACGCCGTTCCTGCTGGGCTACCTGGTGCGCGGCACCGGCGGCGCCTCCCTGGAGGCCAACCTGGCCGCCGTCCGCGGCAACACCGCGCTCGCGGCCCGGATCGCGCGCGCCTGGTCCCGGCCGTGACCGACGCGGCCCCGCCGCCCGTCCCGTCCTCGGCGCCTCACGCCTCCGGAACGGCGGGCGGCGGCGGGCTGCTGGTGGTCGGCGACGTGGTGACGGACGTCGTGGCCCTGCACGGCACCCCCGTCGCGCCCGGCACCGACACCGCCGCCGACATCGTGCTGCGGCCGGGCGGCTCCGGCGCGAACACCGCCTGCTGGGCCGCCCACCTCGGCGCCGACGCCCGCCTGCTGACCCGGCTCGGCTACGACAGCAGCGAGTGGCACACCGCCGAGCTGGTCAGGACGGGGGTACGCCCGCACGCCCAGGTGGACCCCGCGCACCCGACGGCCGTGGTGATCGCGATGGTGGACGCCACCGGGGAGCGGTCCATGCTCACCAACCGGGGCGCCGGCGGCCGGATGTCGCCCGCCGACTGGGACGACGCGTTCCTCGACGGCGTCGCCCTCCTGCACCTGTCGGGCTACACGTTCTTCACCGAGCCGGGGCTGGCGCTGGCCCGCCTGGCGATGGAGCGGGCCACCGCCGCGGGCATCGCGGTCAGCGTCGACCCCGCGTCCACGGGGCCGCTGCGGGAGTTCGGGGTCGAGCGGTTCCTGGACGAGTCGGCGCCCGCCGGTTTGATCATCCCCAACCGCGACGAGGCCCTCGTCCTGACCGGCGTCACGGAGCCGGAACGCGCCGCCGAGATCCTCAGTGAGCGGTACGGCGCGGCGGTGGTGAAGCTGGGATCCCAGGGGGCGCTCTCAGCGACCGGAGGTCGTATCGTGGCGGCGGCGGAGGGCCTGCGCGTCCATGCGACGGGTGGCGGGGCCCTCGACACGACCGGCGCGGGCGACGCCTTCGCTGCCGGATATCTCACAGCTCGCCTCAAGGGTGACGGCGAAGCGGCAGCTCTGCGGGCGGGATGCCAGGCGGGTGCGGCATGTGTGGCCCTGGTGGGCGGTCGGCCACGGTACGGTTTGGAAGTGCACCGTCTTTACCCTATTCACGCCGATTGATAGCTTGCCGCGTAGGCTGCACCATGAGCCACATGCGTATCGCCTGGCAACGCGGTTCACTCTGGGGAGGTTAAGGTCCGCCGATGGAAGTCGAGTCATCGATCTGCCTGAGCGACCTGGTCCCCGCCCTACGCTGGAGCAGGCCCCAGCAGGTCGCGGAGGCGCTGGGCGATCCGCGTCTGCCGGCCGCGTGGTGGTCCTCCCTGCCGCTGTCGCGGGCGCTCGCGACGGCCGGACTCGACTGGATCTGTGAACGGGTCGCCCGCCTGGCCGCCGCCCGCTGGGACCACCTGCCGCTGTCCGACCTCCTTCCGGCGCTGTCGGTGCACCGGGTGGACCCGGCGCTGCCGGGCTGGTCCGACGCCACCCGCACGGCCGTGGCGGGCCTCGGCGGCTGGCAGCGGCTGCGCCGGCTCTCCCCCGCCGACCTGGCCACACCCTCGGCGACGCCGGAGGTGGTCATCAACTCCGTGTTGCGCGAGGTGCTCGGCCGCATCCAACACGAGGTGACGCAGACCGGCACGACCGCAGCCGTCCAGGCAGGTCACCCGGAGGTCACCCGCCCCTTCGTCCCGCGCCCCGCCGGCGCTTCCGGTGAGGGCGCGGCCGCGTCTTCCGGCCCGTTCCCCGCCCAGCCCGCCGCGCACCAGACGGGTTCGTTCCCGGCGCAGCCCCAGCCGCAGAGCGGGGCCTTCCCCGCGCAGCCCGAGACGCAGAGCGGCGGGTTCCCGGTCCAGCCGCAGGCCGCCCAGCAGAGCGGCGGGTTCCCCGCGCAGGGCGAGGGCGTGCCGCCGCACCAGACGGGCGGCTTCCCCGCCGTGGGCCAGGACGCGCCGTCCCAGCCGGGCGCCGCGCCGCAGCAGTCGGGCCCCTTCCCGGCCGCGGGCCAGGGGCCCCGGCCGCACCAGACCGGCTCCTTCCCCGCCGTGGGCTCCGAACCGCACCAGACCGGCGGCTTCCCCGCGGTCGGCTCCGAACCGCACCAGACCGGCGGCTTCCCCGCGGTCGGCTCCGAACCGCACCAGACCGGGGGGTTCCCCGCGGTCGGCCAGAGCGGGCCCTTCCCCGTCCAGCCCGGGGGCACGCCGCCGGGCGACACGGGCGCCTTCCCGGGACAGCCCGGCTCCGACACCGGGTCCTTCCCCCGTCCGGGCGCCACCGGCCAGCAGGACACGGGCGCCTTCCCCGGCCGGCCCGGCGCGTCCCACACCGGCCCCCTCCCCCGCACGGGCGCCCCCGCCCCGAACGGCCAGGTCCCGAGCGCGCAGCCAGGACAGCCCGGACAGCCCGGCCCGCAGGTCAACGGCCAGCGCCCGGCGGTCCCCGTCTCCTCGCCCCTCATGGGCGACTACGCCGGCGTCCCGGCCTCCCCGGCGCCCTCGCCCGTGCCGTCCGACATGGACCACGCGATGGTCCGGGTGGTGGACAGCCTGTTCCGCGGGCTGGACAAGCTGGAGCTCTCCGTGGCGGTCCACCGGCTGTTCGCCGAGGACCCCGTCAGCCTCCGTACGCTCGCCCACAAGATGCTCGTCGACCGTGACGCGCTCTCCCACGCGCAGCGCACCGCGGAGGAGCGCGTCCTCCACTGGCTGCGCTCCTCGGAGTCGGCGCCGGTGACGGGCCACATGTTCCGGCTGACCGAGTGGCTCGGCGCCGCCGCCACGCAGGAGCAGCTCATCGGCGCCGACCCGGCTCACCCGGTGATCGTGCCGTCGCTGCGCACGCCGCTGTGGCGGGTGCTCGTCACGCTCATGCCCGACCGCCGCCTCCAGGACGGGTGGCTGGTCGTGGGCGACATCCAGCGGCTCCAGGCGCGTACGCGGCAGTTGCTCGCCTCGCAGCCGGCCGACGCCGACGTGGTGGAGCTCCTCGGCGAGCTCGGCATCCGGGCGCACTCGGCCAAGGCGTGGCTCGAAGCGCTGCCCCCTGAGAGCTCGGCGCAGGACGCGGCGGCCGCCGCTCCCTCGCCCGCCCAGCCGCTTCCCCGGCGCACGCCCGGGGCCAACGGACACCACCACCGCGGCGGCCAGCCGATCCCCGCGGCCGGA
>NZ_JBFAIA010000140.1:0-21862 GCF_040654455.1 Nonomuraea sp. NPDC050691 | reverse complement strand
CCCGCCGGCGGGCCCCGGCCCGGCCGGGCACGCCCAGCCCGCCCCCGGCCAGGCGCCGCCCGCCGACGACCAGCACCCCGGCAATCCCGGCCCCGGGCATCCCGGGCAGCATGACCAGGCGGGAGGTCAGCCGCGTCCCGGCTCGAACCTGAGCCGTGACCCGTCCGACCCCGACCGCCCGTTCGTGACGGCCGGCCAGATCAGCGGCTCCCGCACGCCTCCCCCGCAGCGGCAGCAGGAGCTCTGGGACACCGTCTTCGGCGACAACTACGACTCCATGGGCGAGCCCGAGTCGCTGGACGAGCCGGGCAAGCCGATCTGGATCTACGCCCTGGCCGGGTCGGTGTCGATCGCGCTCGTGGGCGCCCTGCTGTGGGCGTTCCTCGCGGGCCCGCTGGCCTCCGACAAGGACAAGGGCGCCGCGGCCGCGGCGACCTCGGCGTCGTCGTCCGCCTCGCCGCCCGCCAAGAGCACCAGGCAGACCACCTCGATCGGCCGGCTGCCGAGGTACCAGGGCAAGGCCGCGCCGGTCCTCGGGGCGGTGACCGACGCCGAGGCCGGTGTCAGCGTCCCGCGCCTCGGCGGCACGTGGCAGCTCGACCAGCGCGCCACCGTCCGCGGCACCTACGGTTTCCACACCCGCCAGTACGTCAAGACGGGTCCCGACACCTACGCCCAGATCCTCACCGGGCCGCTGCCGCAGACCATGGCCTCGTCGTTCACCTCCGACAAGGACCTGGAGCCGGCCATCAAGGCGGTCGTGGTCAACGCCCGCAAGCGGTTCTTCCCGGAGGGCAACTCGGTCCGCAAGATCGCCCAGCAGCCGATCAAGGTCGGGAACTCCACGGGCCGTCTGATCGCCTACTCACTGACCTCGCCCACGGACAAGGCCACGATCGTCACGATCGCCGTGAACTCGGGCAAGGACGTCCCGGCGATCGTCTACATGTCGGTCCCGGCGACGAGCAAGCAGCTCCTGCCCGACGTCAACACGGTGGTCAGGCAGCTCAAGGTCCTCGGCCAGTAGCCGGCGAGGCCGGCGGCCCGCCGGGACCCGCGGGCCCCGGCGGGAGCGGCTTCAGAACGTGCACTCCATGTGCTTGATCCCGTTGATGAAGCTGCTGTGCAGCCGGTCCGGCCGGCCGCCCTCGATGGTGGGGACGCGGCGCAGCAGCTCGCGGAACATCAGCGTGATCTCCCGCCGGGCCAGGTGCGCCCCCAGGCAGAAGTGGGGGCCCGGGCCGCCGAAGCCGACGTGCGGGTTGGGGTCGCGGGTGATGTCGAACCGGTACGGGTCCGCGAAGACCTCGGGGTCGCGGTTGGCCGCCCAGTAGAACAGCACGACCTTCATGCCCTGGGGATAGAGGTGGCCGTTCAGCTCGAAGTCCCTGGTCACCTTGCGGCGCATGAAGTTCACCGGGGAGGCGAGCCGGACGATCTCCTCGACCGCGCCGGGGGCGCGCCCGTCGATGTCCTCCAGCCACAGGGCGCGCTGGTCGGGGTTCTTGGTGAGCAGCCGCAGGCCGTACGAGATCGCGTTGCGCGTGGTCTCGTTGCCCGCCACGACGAGCAGGATGAAGAACGACCCCAGCTCCTGCAGGGTCAGCCGCTCGCCGTCGATGTTGGCGTTGACCAGCGACGAGGTCAGGTCGTCGGTGGGGTGCTCGGCGCGGAAGCCGGCGAGGTCCTGCACGAGCTGCTGGAGCTCCATGGCGGCGGTGAGCAGGCGTTCGGCCACGCGGTCCAGGTCGCCGCCCGAGTACTCGGGGTCGAAGCCGCCGAGGATGATGTTCGAGCGGTCGAAGACGAACTGGTAGTCCCGCTCGGGGATGCCCATCATGTCGCAGATGATCTTCAAGGGGAGGCGGGCGGCCACGTCCGTGACGAAGTCCCCGCCGGGCCCCTTGGCCAGCAGGTCGTCGACGATCCTCGCGGCGGCGACCTCCACGTCCGCCTCGAACTGCTTGATCATCTTGGGCGTGAACGAGCGCGAGACGATCCGGCGCAGGCGGGCGTGCCGCGGGTCGTCCATGTTGATCATCGAGCCGAAGTACTCGGCGAACTCGGCGGGCATGTCCGGGATGTTTGTCGCCCCGCCGTCGCCGGAGCAGAAGAGCTCGGGGTGGCGGCTGACCTCGACGATGTCGGCGTGCCGGGCCAGGGCGTAGTAGCCGGGCCCCCTCGGGGCGAAGGAGATCTCCATCTCCTCGAAGTAGGGCGGCCGCTCCAACGAGCGGATCAGGTCGAACGCCCGCTCCCGCTCGGCCATGGGCCTGGACCAGAAGGCCGGGTCCGAGAGATCGAAGTCAACGGCAGTCATATGCCCATCATTCGGGCAAGTGACTACTTACGTCAATGGTCATGACGTACAGCGTACGTGTCTGTCCTCGAAGTCCGGAAAACCTGTTCGTCCGCCCGGCCCTTGATCGCTAGCATGACCGCGTGCAGTTCTTCTTCCACCTCCGTTAGCGATCCGCCGGCGGGTCGCGGCACGACCCACCGCCGGCGATGCGGGGCGGCCGACGGCCGTCCCGGGTCGCGACGTTGGAGAAGGACACGTGCGTGCTTTCGCCGTGGCCAGGGCGGTGCGTGGCATCGAGCCCCTGGTGGCCGCGGAAATCAAGAAGCTGGGCGTCGTGCGGAGGCTGCGCCACCGCGAGGTGTGGTTCGAGGCGCCCGAGCCGGGACCCGATCTGCTGGGACTGCGGACGGCCGACGACGTGCTGCTGGTGGCGGCCGTCGTGGACGGCGTCGGGCCGGGCCGTGCCGCGCTGGAACGGCTGCGACGGGCCGCCGAGGGCGCCGACGCCGGCACCGCCCTGAGGCTCCGCCGGACGGCCGCCCCGCCCGGCGGCCGGGGACGGCCGGTCGAGGCGCGAACGGCGTCCCGCGCGTCAGGTGACGGGCGACGTCCGGTCGAGGTGTCGGCGACGTTCGTGGGGCGGCGCTCCTACAGCCGCTTCGACGTCGAGGACGCCGTGGGGGCCGGACTGTCACGGGCGCTCGGGGTGCCGTACCACTCCCGCGCGGGCGGTGTGGCGCCGCCGCCGGGCGCGGTGCCGTGGCGGGTCACGATCGAGGACGACCAGGCGGTCATCGCCGTACGGCTGGGCGACCGGCCGCTGCACCGCCGGCCGTACAAGGAGGACTCGATCCCCGGCACCCTGCACCCGCCGCTGGCCGCCGCGATGGTCGCGCTCACGGGCCTCGCCGACCCCGGACGGGACCACCACGGGCGAGGAGCGGGCCAGGTCGTGCTGGACCCGTGCTGCGGGGCGGGAACGACGCTGGCGGAGGCCGGGCTGCTGCTCCCCCGCGCCCGCCTGGTCGGGGTCGATCACTCCCCCGCCTCGGTACGGGCCGCCGCGGCGAACGCCCGGCGGGCCGGGGTCGCGCTGACGCCCGTCGTCGGAGACGCGGGACGGCTGCCCCTGCCCTCGGGGAGCGTGGACCGGGTGCTGGTGAACCCGCCGTGGGGCCGGCAGGTCGCCGCCGCCGGGCTGCTGGCGCGGGACGGCGGGCTGCTGTGGCGGGAGGTGCGGCGCGTGCTGGCGCCCGGCGGGCTGGTGGTGGCGCTGACCGGAGACGTGCCGGACGGGTTCCGCGTCGAGCGGGCGATCGAGGTGTCCCTGTCCGGCAGGCACCCGGTCCTCACGGTGCTCCGCCCGGCCCGGCGGCGCCGCTGACCGGTGAAGCAGGCGCCGCCGGAGCGGGCGGGTGTCAGCAGGCGGGGCCGAGCCAGTCCAGGATGAGGCGGTTGACCTCATCCGGCCGTTCCAGGTGGAGGAAGTGGCCGGCCCCGCCCACGGCCACCGCCCGCGAGCCCGCCGGCAGGTGCTCCGGCACGGCCTTGACCAGGCCGGCGTCGAGGCAGCCGTCCTGCTTGCCGTGCAGGTAGAGGATGGGCCCGGTCGTGGGCTGCGGGTCGGGGTGGCGGCCCGAGGGCGGCGTGGTGCCGAGCATGGCCCGGTAGTAGCCGATGGCCGCGCCCAGGTTGGCGGGCCGGCCGAGGCTGCGGTGGACGAACTCGAGGTCCCGCCGCGCGTCGTAGCCGGGCGACCAGTCGCGCCACAGCCCCTCCAGGAAGCCCGGCGTGGCCGCGGCGGTCTCGGCCAGCCCCGTCTGGAAGAGGAAGACGTAGAAGGAGCGTTTGAGCTGCTCGTACGTGAAGAACGTGTCGAGCATGGCACCGACCGGCGGCGCCGCCATGGCCACGGACCGGCGGAAGCGCCCGCCGAGCTGGTACACGGGGAAGGCGCCCCAGTCGTGGCCGACCACCACGGCGCCGTCGTCGCCACCCAGTTCCTCGTGCAGGGCGGCCACGTCGGCGACCAGCGCCGCCCCCTCGTACGCGGCGTCGGCGGGGACCTCGGTCGGCGCGTAGCCGCGGCTGAACGGCGCCACCGCCCGGTAGCCCCGTTCGGCCAGCGCCGGCATGAGATGCCGCCAGGTGTGCGCGGTGTCGGGGAACCCGTGCAGGCACAGGGCCAGCGGCCCCTCCCCCACGGCAAGATACGCGAACTCCACCCCGTTGGCGTGGATCGTCCTGATCTCCATGACTGCGAAACCTAGCACCCGCTTGGCCCCGGGGGGGACCACGGCGCTCAGTAGGCGTAGCGCAGGTGCTTGATCCCGTTGATGAAGTTCGACAGCAGGTGGTCGGGCTCGCCCACGGCCCTGATGTCGGGCAGCCGGGTGAACAGCTCCCGGAACATCACGGTCATCTCCCGGCGCGCCAGGTGGGCGCCCAGGCAGTGGTGCGGTCCCGGGCCGCCGAACCCGACGTGCGGGTTGGGGTCGCGGGTGATGTCGAAGGCGTCGGGGTCGCGGAAGACGGACTCGTCGCGGTTGGCGGAGTTGTAGAACAGCAGCACCTTGTCGCCCGGGCGGTAGCGCATGCCGTTCATGACGTGCTCGCGCGTGACCGTGCGGCGGAACTGGATCACCGGCGTGGCGTAGCGGATGATCTCGTCGCACGCCTTGCCGATGAGCCCCTCGAAGTTGTCCACCAGCAGCCGCCGCTGGTCGGGATGGTCGGTGAGGAGCTTGAGCCCGTGGGCGATGGCGTTGCGCGTGGTCTCGCTGCCGGCCACGACCAGCAGGATGAAGAACGAGCCGAGCTCCTGCGAGGTGAGCCGCTCCTCGCCGTTGACGAGGAGGCTGACCAGGTCGCCGGTCGGCCGCTTGCGCCGCTCGTCGCCGAGGCGGGCGGCCAGCCGGTTCAGCGAGTAGCCGGCGTGGATGAGCCGGGCCAGCCCGCGCGCCACGTTGAGGCGGGTGAGCTCGGGCCCGATGCCGGTGTACTCGGGGTCGGCGTTGCCGAGGATGACGTTGGTGCGGCGCAGCACCAGGTCATGCAGGGCGGGCGGGACGCCCATCATGTCGCAGATGACGCGCACGGGGAGCCTGGCGGCGATTTGAGTGACGAAGTCGCCCGGTCCCTCCTTGATCGCCTGGTCCACGATCTCGGCGGCGGCCCGTTCCAGGTCCTCCTCCATCTTGGCGAGGACGCGCGGGGTGAAGGCGCGCGAGACGATCCGGCGCAGCCGGGCGTGCTTCGGGTCGTCCATGTTGATCATCGAGCCGAAGTAGACGGCCAGCCAGCGCGGCATGTCCGGGATGCTGTTGGAGCAGGGCTCGCTGCTGAACACCTCCGGCGTGCGGCTGGCCTCCACCACGTCGGCGTGCCGCACGATCGCGTAGTAACCCGCGCCGCTCTTGATGAACGGCAGCTGCTGCTCCGGTATGAACAGGGGCTGGTCGAGGGCGCGCAGCCGCCGGAAGGTCTCCATGCGGTGGGCCTGCGGCAGCGCCCAGAACGGCAGCTGCGACAGGTCCATGTCGGCGGAGATGGTCATAACCGCAAAGCCTTGTGCAAGTGCTCACTTACGTCAAGGCGTTCGCTCAGGTACGGGCCGCCAGGATCAGATCGGCGGCCTTCTCCCCGATCATTATGGCCGGGGCGTGCGTGTGGCCGCGATTGAGGGTCGGCATGACGGAGGCGTCGGCGACGCGCAGCCCCTCGACGCCACGCACCCGCAGCTCCGGGTCCACCACCGAGGCGTCGTCCACGCCCATCCGGCACGTGCCGACCGGGTGGTAGAGCGTCTCGCCGCGCTCGCGCACCCACTGGGCGAGCTCCTCGTCGCTCTCCGGGCCGTCGTAGGGCGGCATCGGACCGCCCGCGTACGGCCGCATGGCGGAGGTGGCGAAGATCTGCTTGGCCGTCTTCAGCCCGGCGACCATCCGCTTGAGGTCGGCCTCCTTGGCCAGGTAGCCGGGGTCGACGACCACGTCGCGCCCGTTCAGCCCGATCCGGCCGCGGCTCTCGGGCTGGAGCAGCACCACGCCGACGGTCATCGCGTGGCCGGTCGGCGGGGTGAGCCCGTGGTCGACGAACGGGCCCGGCGCGAAGATGAGCTCGATGTCCGGCGCCGGCTCCTCCGGGGAGGTGCGGACGAACGCGACGGCCTCCCCCACGTTCGTGGTGAGCATGCCGGAGCGCAGCACGAGGTAGCGCAGCAGGTTGCTCACGGACTCGGCCTTGCTGAGGGTCACCGGCTGGCGGCAGCGGACGATCACCCCGGACGACAGGTGGTCCTGGAGGTTCTTGCCGACCTCCGGCAGGTCGCGCACCACGGGCACGCCGGCGTCGCGCAGCTCGGCCGCCGCGCCCACGCCCGAGCGCATGAGCAGGTACGGCGAGCCGATCGCGCCCGCGGCCAGGATCACCTCGCGCCGGGCCCGGACCTGGGCGCCGCCGCCGTGCTCGATCCCGGTGGCGCGCGGGCCGTCGAACACCACCCGGTCCACGGTCGCGTCCGTGACGAGGGTCAGGTTCGGCCGCTTGAGCGCCGGCCGCAGGTAGGCGTCGGCGGCGCTCCAGCGGCGGCCCCGGTGCTGGGTGACGGGGGTGGGGCTGCAGCCCTCGTCCGCCGGCCCGTTCAGCTCGGGCAGCCGGGCGAGGCCCAGCTCCTCGCACGCCTTGAGGAAGGCGGCCGTGGTGACGTTGGGGCTGCGCAGCTCCGAGACGTACAGGGGGCCGCGGGTGCCGTACACGCCGCCCTCGTTGCCGCCGACGCGGTGCTCGGCACGGTGGAAGTACGGCAGGACGTCGTCGTAGGACCAGCCGGGCACCCCCCACTGGTCGTAGTCGAGCCGGCCGCCGCGCACCCACATCTGCGCGTTGATCGAGGAGGAGCCGCCGACCACCCGGCCGCGTGGCCAGTACAGCTCACGGCCGGACATCTCGGGCTGCTTGGCGGTGGTGTAGTTCCAGTCGTAGGCGGTCTTGAACAGCTTGTTGAACGCCGCCGGCATGCGGATCTCCAGCTTGTCGTCCGGGCCGCCCGCCTCGACCAGCGCCACGCTCACCTCCGGATCGGCCGACAGCCGGCCGGCCAGCACGCATCCCGCCGACCCCGCGCCGACGATCACGTAGTCGTACTCCATGGGGCTCCTCCGCAGGCGTGGGTGACGTGGTACCTGCTTACTCCAGGCGGCCGGAGGCGTCCATATGCACTTTTGACTGCTCCCAGAGTCGTTCCGGTTGGAGCATTTTCGGAGATAATCGGGGCCCCTGCTACCTACCGGTCGGTATGCCGTCCTGCGAAGATGTCGGCGAGGCTGTGGAGAGGGAGGAAGGCGACATGCTCAACCTGTCGGTCGTGCTGGAGGACAGCGCCAGGAACAACCCGGACGGCGTCGCCGTGGTCTTCGGCGACCTGCGCCTGCCGTACTCGATGGTGGAGACGGTCGCCAACCAGGTCGCCAACCTGCTGGTGTCGCGTGGCGTCGGCCCGGGCGACAAGGTGGCGCTGGCCTGTCCCAACCTGCCGTACTTCCCGTTCGTCTACTACGGCATCCTCAAGGCCGGGGCCGCCGTCGTGCCGCTGAACGTGCTGCTCCAGCCGCGGGAGATCGCCTACCACCTCGACGACAGCGACGCCAAGGCGCTGTTCTGCTTCGAGGGCACGCCCGAGCTGCCGCTGGGCGAGCGCGGGCGGGCCGGGTTCGAGGCCGCCGAGGGATGCGAGCACTTCTTCGTGCTGCCCGCCACTCCGCTGGCCACCGAGTCGGAGTACGGCGAGTCGTTCTGGGCGGCCCTGAACGGGATGCCCGGCACGTTCGAGACCGCGGCGACCGCACCCGACGACACCGCGGTGATCCTCTACACCTCGGGCACCACCGGGCAGCCCAAGGGCGCCGAGCTGAGCCACCAGAACATGCTGATGAACACCCTGGTCTGCGACCAGATGTTCGACCGTGACATCGAGCGCGACGTCTACCTCGCGGTGCTGCCGCTGTTCCACTCCTTCGGCCAGACGGTGGTCATGAACGTCGGCTTCCGGCGGCGCGCCACCGTCGTGCTCATGCCGCGCTTCGAGCCGGGCGAGGCGCTGGAGCTGATGCGCCGGGAGGGCGTCACGTTCTTCGCGGGCGTGCCGACGATGTACTGGGCGCTGCTGACGAAGATCCACGCGGACGGCGGCGAGGTGCCGTCGAAGCTACGGACCGCGGTCGCGGGCGGCTCCTCCTCGCCGGTGGAGGTGCTGAAGGACTTCGAGCGCACCTTCGGCGTCTCCATCCTGGAGGGGTACGGCCTGTCGGAGACCTCGCCGGTGGCCAGCTTCAACCAGCCGGGCCGCCCCGCCAAGCCGGGCACGGTCGGCACCCCGATCTGGGGCGTGGAGATGCGGCTCGTCGACGCCGAGTGGAAGACGGTCGAGGACGAGGGTCCGGGCGAGATCGCGATCCGCGGCCACAACGTCATGAAGGGCTACTACGGGCGCGCCGAGGCGACGGCCGAGGTGCTGCGCGACGGCTGGTTCCGCACCGGCGACATCGCGACCCGCGACGCCGACGGCTACTACGCGATCATCGACCGGGCCAAGGACATGATCATCCGGGGCGGGTTCAACGTCTACCCGAGGGAGCTGGAGGAGGTGCTGCTGACGCACGAGGCGGTCTCGCTCGCCGCGGTCGTGGGCGTGCCCCACGACTCGCACGGCGAGGAGGTCAAGGCGTACGTCATCCGCACCCAGGGCGCGACGATCACCGAGGACGAGCTGGTCGCCTGGTGCAGGGAGAACATGGCGGGCTACAAGTACCCGCGCATCGTGGAGTTCAGGGACGCCCTGCCCATGACGGCCACCGGCAAGATCCTCAAGCGCGAGCTGCGCTGACGCCCGTCACACGAGGCTGGTCTTGTAGAAGATGCTCGCCTTCCTGGCCCCGGGTGCGCCCGAGGCCAGGCCGAGGCAGAGCCGGGGCCGGCCCGAGGCGATCTGGATCGCCATGCCCTCCGGCTCGCGGTAGTCGAGCGACTTGCCGGCCTGGGTCAGCGCCCGCTGCACCTTGCGGCCGGTGCGCAGGTCGACGCAGGTGACGTAGGTGTTGCCCGGCGCCGGGTTGGCCGCGCCGTAGGCGTCGCCGTCCAGCAGGTAGAGGTAGTCGCCGTAGGCCGCGTACCCCTGGAAGGTGCCGAGGCCGGCCGGCTGGGCGATGTCGCGCAACGGTGTCCGCGAGCCCGACTTGACCGCCTGGAGCGGGAAGAGCGCGTAGCGGAAGCCGCCGTTCTTGCGGTACCGCATGACGAGCCGGCCGGTGGAGGGGTCGATGGCGCAGGTGGTGTTGGTCGCGCCGGACACCGGCGCGTACCGGGTCACGCCGCTGGACGTGGGCGTGATCGTCCTGCCGGAGGTGAAGGCGAACCTCGCCAGCCGGTTGCCCCAGGCGTTGGCGCCGTCGCGGACCGCGCTGGTCTCGGTCCACAGGTAGGCCGATCCGCCCGACGGCTCCACGCCGATCTGCACGCCGTGGCCGAAACCCATGAGGTACATGTGCCCGAGCACCGTGCCGCCGAGGCTGAGCTTGGTCAGGCACAGGTGACCCGCCGCCGAGCTGCCGGCCCCGTTCTTGACCTGCGCCACGTAGATGTGGCCGTGGGCGTTGTCGAACGCGAACGACTGCAGGACCGTCTCGTCGCGCAGCGCCTTCTTCCAGATCAGGCTCGTGGCGGGCGCGGCCAGGTCGAACCGGCGCGCGGCCGCGGACCCGGCGGCCGCCTCGGCGGCCCTGCCGCCCAGCAGCGAGGTGACGGCGGCCCCGGCGCCGGTCACGAGCAGCCCCCTCCTGGACATGGATGGCGACATTCTCGGACACGCTCCTTTTCGGCGACGGTGACAGGAGTCCAACACCCTAGCGGGTGATCTCGCCGTGGTAGACACGTGCCATGTCTGCCTCGTCTTCCTCGTCCTCCTCGTCTTCACCCACCGCCCAGCGCCTGGGCGTCGTCCCGTCCGCGTTCGCCGTGGAGCACCTGCCGCACGCGACCTTCCCCGAGGACGACGAGTGGATCGCGCTGGTCCGCGCTCCGGAGGGGCTGACCGTCGTCCGCGAGGCGTGGCCGTCGGGCACGGGTGAGCGCTGGATCGGCCTGTACGGCGGCGGCGCGGGCGCGCACGACCTCGACGTCCCGGGCATGCTGGCGGCGGTCGTGGGACCGCTGGCCGAGGCGGCGATCCCGGTCTTCGTCGCCTCGACCTTCCACGCCGACCTCGTCCTCGTGCCGGAGCCGAGGGCGGAGGAGGCGGTGGCCGTCCTCGAAGGCGCGGGGCACCGGGTGGACACCCGGCACCTGCGGCCGTAGGGGGCGCTAGGAGGGCCAGTCCCAGTGCGGCACCTCGCGCAGCGGGTGGAGCTGGTCGTCGGTCTCGGCGTGGGAGTTCTGGAAGGCCACCTGGCTGCCGAACTCGACATGCTCCCGCAGCGCCTGGCGGAACGGCGCGTCGTCCGGCAGCCCCGCCTTGTCGGCCGCCGCCATGAACAGCTCGACGAAGCGCCGCCGCTGGTCCTCGCGGATGCGCAGCCAACGGTGAGCCTCGATGAGGGTGGGGAAGCCGCCCATCTCGCGGGTGAAGACGTCGGGGCCGCCGAACGTCTCGGCCGTGAAGGCCGTCAGGTGCGCGACGTGGTGCGGGCGGCCGGCTCCGAAGAGCGGCTGGAGCAGCGGGTCCGCTAGGACGCTGCCGTAGAAGAGGTCGACGAAGCGGTGGAGGGCCTCGTGCCCGCCGGCGTGCTCGTATAAGGAGACCATGATTACATCATTACAAAAGCATCCCGGCGGGTGAAGGGGCGCGGGACGGAGCGGCCCCGCGCCCTTCCCGGATCAGGGCCAGTCGCGGGCCGGGCGGAGCGGGACGCCGGAGCGGCCGTCCTTGTCCAGCTTGACGCCCAGCACCTGGTGGAGCTGCACCTTGTTGCGCTCGAAGCCGACGATGCAGCCCGCCATGTACAGCGCCCACACCCGGGCGGTGCCCATGCCGACCTCCTCGACCGCGTCGGCCCAGTTGGCGTCGAGGTTGTCGCACCAGTGGCGCAGCGTCTTGGCGTAGTGCTCGCGCAGGTTCTCCTCGTGGCGGATCTCGAAGCCGAGGTCCTCCATCTGGCGGATGAGCCAGCCCACCGACTCCAGCTCGCCGTCGGGGAAGACGTAGCGGTTGATGAAGCCGCCCTTGTTGAAGGTCTTCTCGGCGCCCGTCGGCCGGGTGATGCAGTGGTTGAGCAGCCGGCCGCCCGGCTTGAGCTTGCCGTACAGGAAGCGGAAGTAGCCAGGGACGTTGTCCGCGCCGATGTGCTCCGTGAGGCCGATGGAGCTGACCGCGTCGAAGCCCGTCTCGGCGACGTCGCGGTAGTCCATGTGGCGGACCTCGCACAGGTCCTGCAGGCCCGCCTCGGCGATGGCCCGCTGCGCCCACTCGGCCTGCTGCTTGCTCAGCGTCACGCCGAGGGCCTTGACCCCGTAGTGCTTGGCGGCGTGCATGACCATGCCGCCCCAGCCGCAGCCGACGTCGAGCAGCCGCATGCCCGGCTTCAGGTCGAGCTTGCGCGCCACCAGGTCGAACTTGGCGTACTGCGCCTCCTCAAGCGTCGAGGAGTCGGTGGGGAAGACCGCGCACGTGTAGGCCATGGACGGGCCGAGCACCCACTCGTAGAAGCGGTTGGACACGTCGTAGTGGTGGTGGATGGCCTCGGCGTCGCGCTGCTTGGCGTGACGGGAGCCCAGCCGCGCCAGCCGGCTCTGCCGCATCTCCTGCGGAGGCGGGGGCACGCGCATGAGCAGCGGCTTGACGCCCAGCGCCCGGACCGCGGCGACCTTCTCGGACGTGGTCAGGTCGTTGGTCGTGATGTTCCACATGCGGTCCAGCAGGGCGTACATGTCCCCGTGCACGTCGAGGTGCCCCGAGACGTAGGCCCTGGCCAGACCCAGCTCGCCCGGCGCCTGCGCGAGGTAGGCCACCGCGATCGGCGACTTCACCTCAAGACACAGGTCGGCGCCGTCCGGCCCCGCCTTGCTGCCGTCGTACGCCCGGAAGGCTATCTTCGCCTCGGAGCCGACGATCTTCTCGAAGATGCTTGCCAGAGCCATCTGCTCACCTTCCCCGCACACACTTGTCGTACAGGTCCAGCAGGCGCCCGTCCCGGTCGTATTCCCGCTTGACCGGCCAGTAAGCGCCGCCGTTGTACAGCTCCCAGAACTGCTCGCGGGCGTAGAAGGACGTCGAGTAGAGCGACTTGTGGCCGTCGAGATCGTGCACGGAGTTCTCGATGAGCCGGTTGTAGTAGCCGTCGAACCGTCCCCGCGGCAGCGGGACCATCCCCCAGAAACCGAAATTCACGTACAGCCGGCCCGGCTCCAGCGGATAGAGCGGCCAGCGGGACGAGGCCCGCAGCGGGCACATCCACACCGGCGTCATGCCGACCTTGTCGTGGAAGAACTCGAGGAACTCGGCGCCCCTCTCGACCGGCACCTCCACGTCCTGGATGACCGACTCCTGCACGGGCCGGCCGGCCCAGCGGTCGATCCGCGCCGTCACGCCGTGCCTGCGGTCGAGCGCGACGAGCCGGCGGTAGACGTCGGACCGCATCCAGCGGCGCGGGATCAGCGAGCGCACGACCGGCTGCTGCACGCCGAAGGCGCGCGAGCACCAGAACCAGTCGGTGTCCCAGCGCCACAGGTAGTCGCGGACCGTCAGCCAGTCGCGCTTGCGGTTGCGGATCGACTGGTAGTAGATGCGCATGCCGGTGTAGTCGGAGACGTACGGGGCGCGCTCGGCGAACCGGCCGAGGGTGATGTACATCTCCTGCGGGGAGAAGAACACGCCGTCGACGAAGTCGACCCGCTCCCCGTCGTGCTCCATGCGCTCGCAGATCTCCTGCATGGCGAGCATGCACTTGCCGGCGTCCGTGAACGGCAGGTGCGTGAGGCGCACGTACGGCTGGACCGGCTTGAGCCGGATCTTGATGCGCAGCGCGTAGCCCAGCGTGCCGTAGGAGTTCGGGAAGGCGCGGAACAGGTCGCGGTGCTCGTTGTCGTCGCGGGCCACGACGACGCGCCCGTCGCCGGTGAGGATCTCCAGCTCCTCGACCGACTCGTGCGGCAGCCCGTCGCGGAAGCTCGTGGACTCGATGCCGAGACCGGTGACGGCCCCGCCCAGCGTGATGGTCTTGAGCTGCGGGACGACGTACGGCATGAGACCGTGCGGCAGCGTGGCGTCGACCAGGTGTTCGTAGGTCGTCATGCCCTGGACCTCGGCCGTCATGGTCTCCGGGTCGACGCTGATGACCTCGTCCAGGTCGCGCGCGGACAGCCGGGCCGTCTTCTCCCCCTCGCGGAACCGGAAGAGGTTGGAGGTCGCCTTGGCGAGCCGGGGCGCCGCGCCACCGGGGATCTCCGCGTAGGACTGCCGGATCTGCTCTACTGCCCGTTGGTGTGTCGACATCGTCGTCGTCACCGCAAGCACCCCCTTGAGCTGGTAGAGATCGTCCGTAAGAAGGTATCTCCCGGGCAGGACCTCGAACAGACCGGGGTCGTTAAAGACTCGAAAACTGTTCATCGCGCCAGGTTGGTCGGCGGGCGCGGGATTGACGGGTATACGGACAGTGATCGTCAGGGCCTGCGGCGGACGGCCGGGGAAACACTGTTCAGCACGTTCGTCACCGGCCGGCCGTCGAGAGCGGCGGCGAGGTTGGCCAGCACCGACTCCAGCAGGCGGCCGGTGGACCCGGCCGTGACACCGGCGACGTGCGGCGAGAGCAGGACCCCGGGCAGCTCGCGCAGGGGGTCACCGGCGGGCAGCGGCTCGGTCTCGAACACGTCGAGCGCGGCCCCGCCGAGGTGCCCCTCGCGCAGCGCCCCGGCCAGCGCCTCCTGGTCGACGACCCCGCCGCGCGCGGCGTTGACCAGCAGGGCGCCCGGCTTCATGCGGCGGGCGTCGAGCAGGCCGCGCGTCTCGTCGGCGAGCGCGATCACGACGACGAGCACGTCGGAGCCGGACACCAGCGTCTCCAGGTCCAGGTGGCCGGGCTCGTCGCGGAGCGTGCGCGTCCAGTACGACACCTCGCAACCGAACGCGCGGAACAACCGGGCGCAGGCCGCACCGATCGGGCCGAACCCGACGATGCCGACGCGCCTGCCGCTCAGCTCGCCGGGCTGGAGCGACTGCTGGGGCCAGCCTCCCGCGCGAACGGCCGCGTCGGCCTCGGCCAGCCGGCGCACCAGCGCGAGCGCGGCGGCCACGCACCACTCGGCGACGGCCGTGGCGCTGACGCCGGCGGTGTTGGCGAGGGGGACGCCGGCGGCGGTCAGCGCGGCCAGGTCGTGGCCGTCGACGCCGACGGACGGCTGCTGCACGAACGCCAGCCGGGGCGCCGCCGCGACGGCAGCCGCGTCGAGCGCCAGCTCCGCCGTCCAGTCGCCGACCACGATCTCGGCCTCGGGCAGGGCGGCGAGCAGCGCGGCGCGGTCACGGGAGGCGGGCACCCGGACGGGGTCGCCGAGCGGGGCCATCAGGCCGCGCAGCGCGTCCTCGGGAAGCGGCGCCAGGGCGAGGAGGTTCCAGGGCGTCATGCCCCTACGGTAAAGCTGCCGATCACCTGTCGCATCAGTGTCGCGCTGCGCCGCCACTGCGCCTCGGCGACCGTCCAGGACAGGATGTACGAGGTGTCGCCGGCTACGACCGCCCGGCGCAGCTCCCGGTAGCGCACGCCCGGCCGGGCCCACGGCATGTCCGACCCGGGGCCGGCCGTGTAGACGAACTCGCACTCGACCGCCTTGACGCCCCGCTGCATGACGGTCCGGCGGCCCGCGACGCGCAGGTCCGGGGCGCCCTGGCGGAGCAGCACCTCGGCGTCCTCGATGAGCTGGGCGGCGTCGCGCTGGACGTAGACGGCCTGGACGCCGAGGTGGGCGGCGCCGTCGCGGCGCGTCCACTCGGTGTAGGCCTCCTTGCGCGCGCCCCGCCAGCCGTACGGCCGGGCGATCGTCCAGCCCTCGCGTGAGGTCCAGGGCCTCGTCACGGGGGCGGTCCGGGTCGGTGACGGCGTGCGCGTGGCGCTGGGGGTGGCCGTGGCGGGGAGCGTGGTCGCGGTGGCGGTGGCCGGCGCGCTGGGCAGGGGGCTGGTGGCGGCGCGCTGCGCGATCGCGGAGGTGCCCTCGGCGGGGGGCACCAGGTTGAGGTAGGCGACCGTGCCGCCCGCGAGGACCAGCACCGCGGCCGCGGCGGCGGCCAGCAGCGTACGGCTGGAGCGGCGCGGCGCGGCCTCGTCCGGCGCGTCCATGTCGGCGCCCGCGGGGCGGGAGGCGATGACCTCGGTGAGCAGCCGGTCGGCCTCCTCGGCGGTCAGCCGCTCGTGCGGCTCCTTGCGGAGCAGGCCCTTGAGCACCGGGTGCATCGCCGGCGGGATGCGGCGGTAGTCGGGCTCCTCGTTGAGCAGGGCGTTGAGCGTGGCCATCGGCTCGCCCCGCTCGAACGGCGAGCGGCCCACGAGCGTGGCGTACAGCGTGGCGCCGAGCGACCACAGGTCGGAGGGCGGCCCGGCCTCGGCGGCGCGCACCCGCTCGGGCGCGAGGAAGCTCGGCGAGCCGGTGACCATGCCGGTCCGGGTCAGCGAGGAGTCGCCCTCGGCCGTGGCGATGCCGAAGTCGGTGAGCACGGCCCGTCCGTCGTCGGCGAGCAGGATGTTGCTCGGCTTGACGTCGCGGTGCAGGATCCCGGCCTCGTGCGCGGCGCGCAGGGCGGACAGCACCTGCCGGCCCACGTCGGCCGCCTCCCGGATGGGCAGCGCGCCCGTGGTGGCGACGACCTGCTCCACCGAGGGGTGACGGACCAGCTCCATGATGATCCAGGGGCGGCCGTCCTCCTCGACGACGTCGTAGACGGCGACGACCGACGGGTGGTTGAGCCGCGCCGCCGTACGGGCCTCGCGGGCCGTGCGGAGGAGCAGGTTCTCCTGCTCGGCGCGCGACAGCCCGTCGGGCAGCAGCACTTCCTTGACCGCGATCTGCCTGTTGAGCAGCGTGTCGCGGCCTTCCCAGACGACCCCCATGCCGCCGCGGCCCAGCTCGCGGAGTAACTGGTAACGCCTGGCGATCAGCGGCGTGCTATCCGAAACCATGTCCTACCCCTGTAGACCACCCGATCAGTGGGCAAGTTTCCCATACCTCTCCTTGCTTCGCCGGAAGGTCGCAAAGGTGGCTTGCGACAGCTCACCGAATGTTGTTCTACTGGGTCCGGGCGGGGACCGGCCCGCGGGCCCGCATCACCGAGGAGACGCCCATGTCCGAAGGCCGCCAGGGACCGCTCGCCGGCGTGCGCGTGCTGGAGCTCGCCGGGCTCGCACCCGGGCCGTTCGCCGGCATGATGCTCGCCGACCACGGGGCCGAGGTGCTGCGGGTCGAGCGCGTGGCCGCCGTCTCGGCGAGCCCGCGCGCCGACGTCATGGACCGCGGCAAGCGCACGATCGGGCTGGACCTCAAGGCACCCGAGGGCGTGGCCGCGTTCAAGGAGCTGGCCCGCGGCGCCGACGCGGTCATCGAGGTGTTCCGGCCCGGGGTCGCGGAGCGGCTCGGCATCGGCCCGGCCGACCTGCACGCCGTCAACGAGCGGCTCGTCTACGGCCGGATGACCGGCTGGGGCCAGGACGGGCCCCTCGCCTCCACCGCCGGGCACGACATCGACTACATCGCCATCGCGGGCGTGCTGTCGCAGCTCGGCCGCGCGGACCAGCCGCCGACGCCGCCGGTCAACATCCTCGGCGACTTCGCCGGCGGCGGCCTCATGCTCGCCTACGGCATCCTGCTCGCCCTGGTCGAGCGCCAGCGCACCGGCAGGGGCCGGGTCATCGACGCCGCCATGGTGGACGGGGCCGCGCTGCTGTTCGCGATGTTCTACAACGCGGCGCAGAGCGGCGGCTGGGGGCCGCGCGGCACCAACCTGCTCGACACCGGCGCCCCCATGTACGACACGTACGAGACCGCCGACGGGGGTCATGTCGCGGTGGGGCCCCTGGAGCCGAAGTTCTGGGCCGAGATGCTGACGCGCATGGGCCTGGCCGGCGACCCCGATCTGCCCGACCGCGGCGACCGGGCCCAGTGGCCCGCGCTGAGGGCCCGGCTGGCCGAGGAGTTCCGCAAGCGGACCCGGGCGGAGTGGGAGGCCGTCTTCGAGGGGGCGGACGCGTGTGTCGCGCCGGTCCTGTCGATGGCGGAGGCGGCCCGGCATCCGCACAACGTGGCACGGGGGGCGTTCACCGAGGTGGGCGGGGTCGTGCAGCCCATGCCCGCGCCGCGCCTGCTCGGCGCACCGGAGCCGGACCTGTCGCCGGCCACGCGCCTGGAGGACCTGTCGTCGTGGGGCATCCCGGCCGAGACCGCCGCCAAGCTCCGCGCCCAGGGGGTGCTGGCCTGACCCGGGCTCCTCACCGCCGGACGGCCTCGTACGCGGAGTAGTCCTTCAGCGCGACCGAGTCGTGCAGCCGCACCCCCTTGGCGGCGAGCTTGCTCGCGGCGCGGCTGAGCCCGCTCGGCAGCCGCCCGATCAGCCAGGCGGTGCCCGCGAGCAGCCCGAGGCCGAGCGTGGTGCCCGGGACGAGCCGCTTGGCGGCGTTGAGCGCGAACGAGCGGCTGCGGCGCACGTAGTCGCCCATCGCCGCCTCGTAGGCCGGGAAGGCCCGCGTGTGGTCGCCACCGGCCGCGGCCAGCTCGCCCGCCAGCACGTACGCGCCGACGACGGCCAGGCTCGTGCTGCCGCCGACCGCGGGGCCCGGGCAGTAGCCGGCGTCGCCGACCAGCGCCACCCGGCCGCGCGTCCAGGTGTCGAGGGTGAGCTGGGTGATCGAGTCGAAGTAGAAGGCCGAGGCCCGGTCCGTCTCGTCCAGCAGGCGCGGCACGTCCCAGCCGAGGCCGGCGAACCGCTCGCGCAGGAGCTCCTTCTGCCGCGCGGTGTCGCGGTGGTGGTAGTCCAGCTGCCCGGGCGTCCTGAACAGGAACAGCGCCCGGGCGCCGTCCAGGTGCGCCGCGCTGTACAGGCCCGCCATGCGGCCGACGCCGGTGATGCCCTCCATGCGGCCGTCGAGCCCGCGGTAGTCGGGGACGGTGGCGACGGCGAGGTAGGCGCCGACCCAGCGGGCGTAGGCGGCCTCGGGGCCGAAGACGAGCCGGCGGACATTGGAGTGCAGGCCGTCGGCGCCGACGACCAGGTCGAACCGCCGGGCCTCGCCGCGCTCGAACGTGACGAGCCCGTCGTCACCGACGGAGGTGACGGAGTCGTCGAAGACGTACTCGACGTCGTCGCGGGTGGCGTCGTGGAAGACCTCGCCGAGGTCGTCGCGCATGATCTCGACGTGGCGATCGGAGACCGTCGCGATGACCTTGCGGGTCTCCAGCTCGACGGGGCGCTCGCGACCCTCGACGTACATGGTGATGTGATCGGTGCCCGTCTTGCGGGCGGTGACGGGCCCGATCAGCCCCATCTTCTCCACGATGTCCATGGCGGGCCGGAACAGGTCCACGGCGTGGCCGCCGGTCTTGCGCAGCGCGGGGGCGCGCTCGACGACGGTGACCTCGAAGCCGTGGCGGCGCAGCCAGTAGGCCAGGACGGGTCCGGCGACGCTGGCGCCGGAGATGAGCACTCGCATGGCAACCTCCTTACTTAACGGATGGTAAGTCGTAGCGACGCGTCCGGACAAGGACTTACTTAACGATAGGTAAGGGATATTCTGTGGGCATGGCGAAGCCGACCGACACGCGAACCCGCATCCTCGCCGTCGCCCGCGAGCTGTTCGTACGGCAGGGCGTGCGCGAGACCAGCCTGCGCGAGATCGCCGACAGCCTCGGCATCACCAAGCCGGCGCTCTACTACCACTTCGCCTCGCGCGAGGACCTGGTGCGCAACATCGTCGAGCCACTGATGGAGGGCATGGAGCGGTTCGTCGCCCAGCGGGAGCCCCCTGACGGGGCCGAGAGCGAGCCGCACGATCCGCGCGAGCTGCTCGGCGACTTCTTCGACCTCGCCTGGGAGCAGCGCGAGGTGCTCCTCATGGTGGTCCGCGAGCTGCCCGCGCTGGCCCCCCTGGAGCTGGCGGAGCGCATGTTCACCTGGCGGCGGCGGCTCATCCGGCTGCTGCTCGGGCCCGACCCGACGGTCGCCGCGCGGATCGGCGCCTCGGTGGCGCTGGGCGGCATGTCGGACTGCGTGGTCGAGTACGCGGACCTGCCGCTGGAGGACGTCAAGGGGCCGGCGGTCGAGGCCGCCGCCGCGGCCCTGGGGCTGCCCCGGCCCTGACCGTTTGCGGTCGCCCGGGGCCGCCCCGGCCGTGCCCCCGTACTAGATGGCGATGTGGAGGTCGGCCCCGCCGGGGTGGTGGACCTCCAGGTCCGTCGTGAAGGCCCGGGCCGGGGCCGCGCCCGACTCGGTGTGCGCCCACACCCGCTGCCACGCCTCCACGATGGCCTGCGGCATCTGCCCGCGCGCCTCGAACAGCAGCGTCTTGGCCGCCGGCACGCGCACCGCGACCATGCCCTCGGGCAGCCGCACCACCGTGCGGACCCCGGTGCCCACGATCTGCGTGTAGGCGCCGTTGTGGTCGCTCTCGTAGTCGGTGAGCACGGCGTACAGGTTCTCGTCGATCCGTCCCGGCACGTGCGCGAACGCCCCCGGCGCGCCGGCCCTCCTCCACAGCGCCGGCAGTTTCGCCCTCGACGGGTCCATCTCGTCGGCGTTCGTGGTGCGGATGGCGAAGCCGACGACGATCAGCTCGTCGCGGTCCGTGATCTCCACTGGGCCCCTCCTCCCCCTCGGGTGTCCGGGCCGATCATAAGCCCCCCAGAAAGGGGAAAACCCCTGACTAGCCCTGTCACCGCATAAGATGGACGAACGTGAGATTTCTCAACGGCCTCGAGCCGCACCACGACCTCACCTACAGCGACGTGTTCATGGTGCCGTCGCGCTCATCGGTCGGATCCCGGCTCGCGGTCGACCTGTCGACCTCCGACGGCACGGGCACGACCATCCCGATCGTCGTCGCCAACATGACCGCCGTCGCGGGCCGCCGCATGGCCGAGACCATCGCGCGGCGCGGCGGCATCACCGTCATCCCGCAGGACATCCCCATCGACGTCGTCACGGACGTCGTGGACTGGGTCAAGAAGCGCGACCTCGTCCACGACACGCCGCTGACGCTCACCCCGCACGACACCGTCGGCGAGGCGCTGCAACTGCTGCCCAAGCGGGCCCACGGCGCGGTCATCGTCGTCGACTGGGACAACCGGCCCGTCGGCGTGGTCACCGACGCCGACTGCCAGGACGTCGACATGTACACCCAGCTCTCGCAGGTCATGTCGAGCGAGCTGCTGACGCTGCCCGCCGGGCTGGAGCCGCGCGCCGCGTTCGAGCGGCTGCACGAGGGCCGCCACCGGCTGGCGCCCATCGTGGACGGCGACGGCCGGCTCGTCGGCATCCTGACCCGCACGGGCGCCCTGCGCGCCACCCTCTACAAGCCGGCCCTGGACGCCTCCGGCCGGCTGCGCGTGGCCGCCGCCGTGGGCGTGAACGGCGACGTCGCCGCCAAGGCCAAGGAACTCCTCGACGCCGGCGTCGACTGCCTGGTCGTCGACACCGCCCACGGCCACCAGGACAAGATGATCTCGGCGCTGCGCGCCGTGCGGGCGCTCGACCCGGGCGTCCCCGTGGCGGCCGGCAACGTCGTGACGGCCGAGGGCGTGCGCGACCTCGTCGAGGCCGGGGCCGACATCCTCAAGGTGGGCGTCGGCCCGGGCGCCATGTGCACGACCCGGATGATGACCGGGGTGGGCCGGCCGCAGTTCTCGGCGGTGCTCGAATGCTCCACCGAGGCCCGCCGTCTGGGCCGGCACGTGTGGGCCGACGGCGGCGTGCGCCACCCGCGCGACGTGGCCCTCGCCCTGGCGGCCGGAGCGGCCAACGTGATGATCGGGTCGTGGTTCGCGGGCACGTACGAGTCGCCCGGGGACACGCGCACCGACGCCGACGGCCGCAAGTACAAGGAGAACTTCGGCATGGCCTCCGCGCGCGCCGTGAGGCTGCGCACCGCCGAGGACAGCGCGTTCGACCGGGCCAGGAAAGCGCTGTTCGAGGAGGGCATCTCCACCTCGCGCATGTACCTGGACCCGCGGCGGCCCAGCGTCGAGGACCAGATCGACGCGATCGTGGCAGGGCTGCGCTCGGCGTGCACGTACGCGGGGGCCACGACGCTGGAGGACTTCCACGAGCGGGCCGTGGTGGGGATCCAGGGCAGCTCCGGCTACGCGGAGGGCATGCCCCTGCACCAGAGCTGGTGACCTCGGGCGCTCTCTCCCAGCGCTCTCCAGGGGCTTGGCGTCGCTCAGGCGGGGCTCAGACGCGGCTCGGACGCGGCTCAGACGCGGCTCGGACGCGGCTCAGGCGCGGCTCAGGCGCGGCGCCAGCCGCCGGCGGCGTGGATGCCGCCGTCCACGTGGAGCGTCGTGCCCGTGACGAACCGGGCCAGGTCGCCGGCCAGGAAC
>NZ_JBFAIA010000139.1:0-21932 GCF_040654455.1 Nonomuraea sp. NPDC050691 | reverse complement strand
CCGTCTTCAAGGCGTCCGGGCCCCTGCCCGCCGGCCGCGAGGGCATCGGCGCGGAGGTCGGCGAGCTGCTGGAACATTCTGGGACGAGGCCCCCGTCCCGAACCTCGTGCCGTTCACCACCGCCCCGTACCCCGCCCCGCTCGCCCAGTCGAGGGTCATCACCCCCGGCCGCGACGAGAAGTCGATGCTCCCGATCAGCTCGGTGAAGGCGCTGCTGCCGCCGATGGCCGAGGATCCGTGCGCCGACAGGCTCACCCGGTTGCCGTTGATCCGGAAGCGGCCGCGCAGCGGGTACAGATCGGTGCGGACGTCCGTGGTGGTGAACGCGAACGTGCCGTTCTCGAAGAACGTGAAGACGGCGTTGGCGACCCGGGCCCTCGCGCGGGCGCTGGGCGTCCCCTTGATCTGCTGGAAGCTCAGGACCCGCCCGGCCCGCAGCACCACCACCGCCCGCGCCCGGGCCCCCATCCGCAGACCCTCCACCTGGTACGCCGTCGCCGTCGCCGCGTTCGCCGGGGCGGGCGCGACCAGCAGCGCGCCCAGGCCCGCGAGCAGCGCCGCCCCCGCCAGGAACCGCCGCCCGCCGGGCCTGCCCATCGAGTGCTCCGTGCCCATGTTCCCCTCCGGTCCAGCCGTCGTCACCTCATGAGTACCGGCCGTTGGAACGGTCCGGTATCCCCGGAAAGCTGGGGATTGTCGCCGTGGTGGTCCTGTGCTAGGGAAGGATGCCCAGCTCGTTGGCCCAGCGGATGGCCGCGCTCAGCGGCGCCAGGTTGCGGCTCTCGCCGGGATGGCAGGCCACGTACTTGTCGCGCACGCCCGCCAGCAGATCCGACACCCGGTCCTCGCTGACGCGCAGCTCGCGGGCCGCCTCGTGCCGGGTCATGCCGAGATGGCCGACCAGCCGCACCACCTCCCGCTCGCGCGCGGTCAGCCGGTAGCGCCGGTCCCTGCGGCGGCGCCGGACGACCTCGAAGACCCGCGCGACCAGCGCGTGCAGCTCCGCCTCGGGCACCGCGGCGCGCCGCGCGGCCTCCGTGGCGCTGTCGCCCTGGGCGAAGGCCCGCACGACGCCCAGCTCCACCGGCCCGAGCTCGCCGTCGGCGAGCGGGCGGCGGCGGACGTCCTCCAGGATGTAGCCGGCCAGGCGGGCCGAGACGTGGTGGTGGCCCCCGACGACGGCCGCGACCGCCGAGACGAACTCGGCGGGCATGGACGTCTTCTCCACGAACCCCCGCGCGCCCTGCTCGATCGCGTCCAGCACCTGCTCGGGCGTGGCGACCCCGGACATGGCCAGCACCCGGCAGCCGTGCGTGGACAGGTGCCGGATCGCGCCGCCCCACGAAAGGCCGGGCAGGAGCCGCAGGTCGCAGATCGCGACGTCCGGGGACAGCGCCCAGTCGATGTCCTCCACGTCCGGCACCGGGGGCAGGACCGCGAAGCCCGCGTCCAGCAGCCGCAGCGTGATGGACTCCGTGACGGACGGATGGTCGTCGACGATGATCAGCTTGGCGGAGCCCGCCCCGGAGCCCGCGCCGGGGGCCGCGCCGGGGCCGCCGCCGGAGGTCTCATCCGGCATGGGCGGCTACCGGCCAGCGGATCGCGACGCGGGTGCCCGCCCCGGGCTCCGAGGTGACGTCGCAGACGCCCCCATGCCGGGCGACGGCGGCGAACGTGCGCAGGAAACCGCCGCCCGGCCGCGCCTGCCCGGCCGCGAACCCGTGTCCCCGGTCGCGGATCACCACCTCCAGCCGGTCCGGGCCCGCCTCCACGAACAGGTTCACGCGCGTGTCCTCTCCCGCGTGCTTGAGCACGTTCGTGAGCGCCTCGCGGGCCGCCGCGGCGACGGCCTCCCCCACCTCCTCGGGCGGGTCGCCGTCCACGAGGATCACCGACGTCAGCGCGAGCCCCCGCGCGATGTAGGTGTCGCAGACCTCCTCCATGAGCTGCTCGAACGGCAGCTCGTCGGCGGCGCGGGGGTCCATGATGAAGCGGCGCGCCCGGTTGGCCCCGAGCCGCGCCGCCCGCGCCAGCCCGGGATCGACGTGCTGCCCGGCGGCGACGTGGTCGACGATGGGCAGCAGGTGGTCGTGGATCTCCCGGTGGGTGAGCTCCCGATGCCGGGTGATCACGGTGAGGCGTTCCTGCTCGGCGAGGAGGCGCTCGGCCCGCCGGGTCGCCTCCTGGGCCTTCTCCGCCGCGTCCGCGAGCGTGCGCAGCTCCCGGCCGATCAGCACCGCGATGCCGTACCAGAGCAGGAATCCGAGCAGGTCGGAGACCAGCTTGATGGCGTAGTGGGGGTAGAGCGCGACCGGCCACGACAGGCACAGCACCGCGAGCCCCGGCACGGCCCGCCGGCCGAACCCCAGCCCGAACCCCATCGCCGCCGAGGCCACCAGGCTGTACGGCAGGAACTCCGTCGTGATCACGTTGCGGTCCGCCGGGAACGCGGCGCGCGTGCCGATGAGCATGACCACCACGCAGAACACGACGTCGCCCCAGATGAGCAGCGGGTCGCGCAGGTCGCCCGAGCGCCAGGCGCGGCGGAAGAACCACACCGCCTCGGCCGTGGCCGCCATCGCGGTGACGACGGACAGGACCGGATACTGGAGGTCGTCCCAGCCGAGCAGCGGGATGTAGACGAAGGGCGTGGTCCCGGCCCGGGTGTAGGCGATCATCCTGGCCATGCGCACCTCGGTGTGGCGCTTCACCTGGCCCGACACCCCACCTCCCCGGCAGACCTTGAAACCCTGGCATCCACGGCCCTCGTTCCCGGACATCGTGGCGATCGGCGCGTTGGTTACGGGCAGCCTCCGGCGCACTCACCTTTCCCGACATGTCATGACCTGGTGAGTGGCGCGGCGGACAGGCTACGCCCACCGCGACGCCACATCCTCCACTCGACATCCCGGAGTAACCCGAATCTCAACCTACGGTCATGCAGGATTGTCAGGTTCAAGGGCGGAACCGCTCCCCCGGACCCGAGGAGACTCATGATCCGACGACCCGGCCCCGTCATCGCGACCATGCTGATCGTCCTGGCGGTCGTCACCGCCCCGCCCGCCACCGCCCGCGCGGAGCGGCCCGTCGCCGTCGCGCACCGCGGAGCCTCCGCGTACGCGCCCGAGAACACCGTCGCCGCCTTCGAGCTGGCCGCCGAGCAGGGCGCCGACATGTACGAGCTGGACGTCCAGGAGACGCGCGACCACCGGCTCGTCCTCATGCACGACACCACGCTCGCCCGCACCACCGACGCCGAGAAGGTCTTCCCCGGCCGCGCGCCGTGGCGGGTGTCCGGCCTGTCACTGGCCGAGATCCGCAAACTGGACGCCGGCTCGTGGTTCGACGGCGACTACGAGGGCGAGCGGGTCCCCACGCTCGCCGAGACGCTGCGCGCCATGAGCGACAGCGGGATGGGGCTCCTGCTGGAGATCAAGGCGCCGCACCTGTACCCCGGCATCGAATCCCGCGTGGCCGCCGAGCTGCGCCGCTCTCCCGCCTGGCTGGAGCCGGGGCGGCTGGTGGTGCAGTCGTTCGACTGGGACTCGATCCGCCGCTTCCACGCGCTCATGCCGGACGTGCCGGTCGGCCTCCTCGGGACGCCGTCCGCCGGGCGGCTGGCCGAGCTGGCCCGGTTCGCCGACCAGATCAACCCGCCGTACCGGGACATCACCTCCGCTTACGTACGGCTCGTGCACGCGCGCGGCATGCGGGTGCTCACCTGGACCGTGGACGACCCGGCGGTCATGCGGCGGATGCTCGCCCACGGGGTGGACGGCGTCATCTCCAACCGGCCGGACGTGGCGAGGGACGTCCTCGACGAGGAAGAACGCGCCGCCTGAGTCAGCCCAGGCCGAAGGCCGCCAGCGTGGCCCAGGTGCTGGCGACGCCCACCAGGGTCCCCGCCGCCACCTGGGCCGCCGTGTGGTGCGCGAGCCGTACCCGGGCCCAGCACACCAGCGCCACGACGGCGCCCCCGGCGAGCGCCGTGGGCACGGGCGGCAGGACATGCGCCAGGACCACCACCGTGCCCGCCGACACGGCGGCGTGGAAGGAGATCTTCCACCGCAGCGTCACGGGCACGGTCACGGCCAGCGCGACGAGCATGCCCGCCACGGTCGCCACCAGCAGCGTGGGCGCGCCGAGGACCACGAGCAGCACGAGCGCCACCAGCACGGCCGCCACCGCCGACAGCAGCGGGCCGGTACGGCGGGCCCGGTCGACGATGTGATGGGAGTCCAGCCGCCCGGACCGCACCCCGAGCGCGATCACCACGGCGGGCACGCCGCCGCACAGCGCGGAGGCCAGCAGGCCCCACACGGCGCCCGTCCACCCCTGGGCCACCAGCCCCACGACGGGCGGCATGGCGATGACCAGCACCTGCGGCGCCAGCACGTCCGTCACCCTGCGCGCCACCCGGTCGGCCATCATGCCAGCAAACATTACGCGATCATGGCGACCGATCAGCCTGGCCCAGGTGGGGAAGGCGACGCGATGGTGCGGGGGGCACAGGAGACCGGCAGTCCCGAGACCGGGAGGAGGCCGGAAGACTCCAGACAGACCTGCGCACCGGCAGCCCCTGGGCGCGCCGGGAGACTCCGAGCAGCCCGGAGACCTGGAGACGTGCCTGGGGGGATGTCCGGGTTCAGCGTGGCCGAGCGAAAGGTCGGGGCCGCGTGGGATATAAAGAACCGTGGCCGAGATCACCCTGAACGTCCGCCAGTTGCAGGCGTTCGCCGAGGTCGGCTACGAGGTCGCCGGAGGGGGCGGAGCGCACGCCGCGATGGCGGCCCTGCGCCGGGTGGTGCCGCTCGACGCGTACGAGTTCGTCGCGTTCGACCCCGCCACCGGCCGGCACCACAGCGTCGTCTCCGACGGTCACCACCGCATCGACCGCGACGCCGCAGAGGAGTACACCGGGCTCGACGCCTACCGGCGGGCGATGGCCACGCGCGCACCCGTGAGCATGCCCGAGCCGGGCACCGAACGTTACTTCCGCCGCCACCTCGCCCCCTACGGCTGGGCGGCCGGGCTGACCGCGCCCCTGTTCCTGGCCGAGGGACGGTACACGGGCCTGCTGCACCTGGCCTCGCGCGACGCCTTCCCCGAGCTGGCCGAGCCGCTGATCACGGCCGTGTCGCCGATGCTGGCGCACGTCACCGACCTGACCCGGTGCGTCATCGACCCGGTGGGACTGCCGAGCGGGTTCAACGCGGTGACGTTCGACCGGCAGGGCACGCGCCGTGACGTGCCGGGTTTCACGACGTCGGCGGCGCTGACCGGGGAGCCGGGGCTGGCGGCGCTGGCCCGGGCGTTCATCGACGCCAGGGAGCTGAACCGGCACGGGCTGTGGCTCGGGCGCGACGGCCGCTGGCACGAGCTGCGGCTGCTGCGGGCCGGGGTGGGCTTCCAGGGGACGATCCAGGGCGCGGTGGTCGCCGAGCGGCCGTGTTCGCTGCCGTACGACCTGACGGGGCGGGAGGTGGACGTGCTCACCCGCGTCGCGGCCGGCGACTCCAACCCGCAGATCGCCGCCGCGCTGGTGCTCAGCGTGCGCACGGTGACCACGCACCTGGAGCACATCTTCACCAAGCTGGGCTGCGACAGCCGCACCCGCCTCACCACCAAGGCCCTGGCCGAGGGCCTGTGCCGCCTCGACCTCTGAACACTCCGAGCCCTCCGACCAGATCCAGAGGCAACCGCGGGGCCTCAGATCATCCGGCGGTGGCGGGAGCGAGTTCGAACCAGACCGTCGTGGCTCCGCCGGCGCGGCTGAGACCCCAGCGGTGGCTGAGCGCCTCCAGCAGCGGCAGGCCGCGTCCGTTCGTGGCGTGCGCGCCGTCCGGGTCCGGCCGGTCGCCTGTCGTACGACAGGCGCAGGGCGGCTCGTCGGAGCCCGCGTCCGCCACCCAGACCCGCACCGCCGCCCCCGAGGCCCGCACCGCCACCGTGAACCAGCCGCCCGCCCCGGAGCGGGAGTGCAGGACGGCGTTCGTGGCCAGCTCGGTGGTGAGCAGCGCGCAGTCGTCGTAGAGCGGGTGGTCGCGGCCCAGGACCGCCGCGACGAGCCGCCGGGCCCTCGGCACCTGCGACGGGACCCCCGGGAAGCGCAGCATCAGGTCTCTCGTGCCCGGAACACGCCGGACGTCCCCCGAGACGTCCCCCGACCTCGGCATCTCCCTCGATTTCGACACGCCCCCTGACGCCGCCCCCGGTGATCCCCATGCCACCCCTGGCCCCGTCGCCGCCCCTGAGCCCGTCCCGATCCCCGCCCCCGGTCCCGACCACGATGCGGTGTCCGCCTCCTGACCTGTGCCCGCCCCCTGCTCCCCGTCGCGACCTGCACCGTGCCCCGTCCCCTGCTCCGCGTGGCGTCCCTTGTCATTCCCTGTGTCGTGCTCCGTGTCGCGCTCCGTGTCGTGCTCCGTGTCGTGTGAGTGCGTCGGTGTCACGGCGGCCTCCCCCATTCCGGCGACGTCATAAGACGCGCCACCTCATGGCAGGAGATATGGCCAAAAGGTAGGAATGCCCTTTCCCATGGTCACCCGCACGGCCCCTCCGGATGACCGAGTAGTCTGCGATCGACGCATCGACGAGGAGGAGTGCCCACGTGAGCAGCCTGGAGGCCGTCTGGGTGCAGCCGTACGCCCAGCCCGGCGCGGTGGTCGTCACCGGGGTGTTCGACATCCTGCACGTGGGCCACGTGCGCTACCTGGGAGCGGTCGCCGCGCGCGGATTGCCGCTGGTCGTGGGGGTGGAGGACGACCCTCGGGTCCGCGCCTGGAAGGGGCCGAGCCGGCCGCTCAACCCGGCCGTCGAGCGGGCCGAGGTGATGGCCGCGCTGCGGTTCGTGGAGGGCGTGTTCATCGTGACGGGCGCGCCGGAGGCGCACGGCCCGGAGGACTACATCGACCTGCTCGCCCCCATGCGGCCCGGCGCGCTCGCGCACACCGCGGGCGACCCCCACGCGGGCGGCCGGCGCGCCGCCGCGGCGCTGCTGGGCGCCGAGTGCTGGGAGCTGGAGGCCATCCCCGACCGCTCGACCACCCGCATCGTGAACGCGGCGGGCAAGGGCTGAGCGCTCCCCCACGCGCCCCCTCTCCCCTCAAGCGCTCCCCCACGCGCCGCCTTCTCCCCTCGAGGGCCCCTGACGTCCCGCTCCTCCCCTTCGGAGGACTCCCAGGACGCGGAGGACTCGCAGAGGCGGCGGAGGGCTCACAGGAGGGCCGCCGACGTGGCAGGCGGGAAAGAACCACGGGGAGGGTCCCCATCGACGGTTTTCCGCGGAGCGGTGCGCGTGACGCTTTTCCGGCACCCCATGACGCTTTTCCGGTCGGCCGGCATCGCGGGTTTCGGGCGACAATGCGCCCTTAATCGTGGTCGTTTTCCGAAGAGCGCATGATCCTTCTTGTCAAGGAAGGGTAACGGGCTCTTCCCCAGGGCGGTAAAGGGAACGTACATTCCCCGCAACGCCTGTCGGGGAGGACCTTGTGACCGAGCTGAGCGATCGCGCGCCGGAACTGGCGGCGGCCCACGAGCAGGAACGCCCCGCCCGGGTGCTCACCGGCCGCCTCTGGCTCGGCGTGCGGATCGCGGGCGGCCTGCTGTCCGTCTACGCGCTCATCGTCGTGTTCCGGCCGGTGGAGGCGCTGGAGCAGCGGATGACGTTCCTGGCGGTGGCGCTGCCGCTGGTGTTCCTGTGCTACCGGTCGGGGTGGTCGTCCCTGGTACGGCGGACGCGGGGACGCTTCCGCCCGGAGGACGACTCCGGCCCGGCCGCCGGTGACCCCGATCCCGCCACCGCCCCGGCCTCGGGCGTCGCCGGGGTTCCCGCGGGGGAGGCGGGCGCCCGCGCGGAAGGCGGCGAGAGAGGCGGTGGACGCGGTGAGCGGCCGAGCGTGGCCGACTGGCTGCTCGCCGCGGCGTCCGTCGCCGTGCTGGTCTACCCGCTGCTGGACATCGACGCCTTCCGCGACCGCGGGTCCGGGTCGGCGCTGACGTCGCTCGACCTGGTGGCGGGCGTGGCGCTGACCGTGCTGCTCCTGGAGGCCGTACGGCGCACGGTCGGCTGGGCACTCACCATCATCTGCATAATTTTCTTAATTTATGCCTATTTCGGGGCGTATTTGCCTATCACGTGGCCGATCGGGCACCGCGGATTCGACGTCTCGCAGATCGTGTCGCAGCTCTACACCGGCACCGAGGGATTCTTCGGCGTGCCCCTCCAGGTGGCCGCGAGTTACATCATCCTTTTCACCATCTACGGCGCGGTCCTCGACTTCTCCGGAGCCAGCAAGTTCTTCATCGACCTGAGCTTCGCCGCGTTCCGCCGCTCGCGCTCGGCGCCGGGCCGGACGGTCACCCTGGCCGGGTTCCTGCTCGGCACCGTGTCGGGCTCCGGCGTGGCGACCACGGTCAGCCTGGGCAGCGTCGCCTGGCCGGTGCTCAGGCGCGCCGGCTACCCGAGGGAACCGGCCGGCGGCATCCTGGCGGCCGGCGGCATCGGCGCCATCCTGTCGCCGCCGACGCTGGGCGCGGCGGCGTTCATCATCGCCGAGCTGCTCCAGGTCAGCTACCTGGAGGTGCTCCTCTACGCGACGATCCCGACGCTGCTGTACTACCTCGGCATCTTCCTGGCCATCGAGATCGACTCGCGCCGCTTCGGGACGCGCGCCGTCGAGGTGGACGCGCCGAGCGCGGGCCGGCTGCTGCTGCGCTTCGGCTACCACTTCAGCTCGCTGATCCTCATCATCGTGCTGATGGCGCTGGACCGCTCGGCCTTCCAGTCCGTCGTCGTCGCGACCGCGATCGCCTTCGCGCTGTCGTTCCTCGACCCGGCCCACCGGATGGGGCCGCGCCGGGTCGGCGAGGCGCTGGCCAAGGGCACGCTGGAGGTGCTGCCGGTAACCGCGGTGTGCGCGGCGGCGGGCATCATCGTCGGCGTCATCACCCAGACCGGCCTGGGCCTGAACCTCAGCTCGATCATCGTGGACGTCGCCGCGGGCAACCTCCTCCTGACGACCCTGCTCGCGGGCGTGGCCGTCATGCTCCTGGGGCTGGCCGTGCCGGTGACCGCGAGCTTCATCATCGCCGCGGTCATCATCAGGCCGGCGCTCACGCAGCTCGGCGTCACGCCGGCCGAGGCGTACATGTTCGTCTTCTACTACGCGGTGCTGTCGGAGGTCAGCCCGCCGACCGCGCTGTCGGCCGTCGCCGCGGCGGCCATCACGGGCGGCAACACGTACAAGACCATGATGATGACCTGGCGCTACACGCTGCCCGCGTTCCTGGTGCCGTTCGCGTTCGTGCTCACCCCCAACGGCCAGGCGCTGCTCGGGCAGGGGCCGATCGGCACCGTGCTGCTCATGGCGGCGGTCTCGGCCGTGGCCGTGGCGGCGCTGGCCATGGCGACCGGCGGGCTGCCCGGCGTGCCCGAGCGGCTGCTCGCGGCGGTCGCGGCCGTGCTGCTGCTCTTCCTCGAACCCGTCCCCATCGCCGCGGGCCTCGCCGTGCTGGCCGTCGCTGCGGCCGTCCACCTCATCAGGCAAAGGAGACACCGAACGTGAAGCGGATCATCGCGGTGCTCGCCGCCGCCGTCCTGGCCGCCGCGGCGGCCGGCTGCGGCGGCGGTGCTGGCGGCGGGCGGGGCAACCGGCTGTCGATCGCCACCGGAGGCACGACCGGCGTCTACTACGTGTACGGCGGCGGCCTGGCCAAGCAGCTCAGCTCCGGCATCGCCGACACCCAGGCGACGGCCTCGGTCACCTCCGCCTCGGTCGAGAACATCAAGCTGCTCGCCACCGGCAAGGCCGACATCGGTTTCTCCCAGTCCGACACGGCCGCCGACGCGGTCAACGGCACGGGCACGTTCACCGAGAAGCAGCCGGTCAAGGCCATCGCCCGCATCTACGACAACTACGCGCACGTCGTGGTCGCCCCCGGCGTCAAGGCGGAGAAGGTGGCCGACCTCAAGGGCAAGCGCGTCTCCCTCGGCCCGCCCAACTCCGGCACCCAGGTCGTGGCCCGCCGCATGCTGGAGGCCGTCGGCCTCGCCCCCGACACCGACATCAGCAAGCAGCAGCTGTCGATCAACGAGTCGGTGCAGGCCGTCAAGGACGGCACCATCGACGCGTTCTTCTGGGTCGGCGGCCTGCCCACGGCCGGTGTCGTGGACCTCGCCACCAGCCGGCCGGACATGCGCATGCTCGACACCTCCGACGCGCTGGCCGGCATGCAGTCCAAGTACGGCCAGGAGTACGTCGGCCTCGACATCGACATGTCCGTCTACAAGCTGAAGGGCACGATCAAGACGGTCGGCGTGGCCAACGTGCTGCTCGTGCCCGACTCGATGAACGAGCAGCTCGCCTACGACGTCACCCGGGTGCTGTACGAGCGCAAGGCGCAGCTCGCGGCCGTCCACCCGGAGGCGAACAAGCTGGACCCCAAGCTCGGGCAGCAGACCGGCCCGGTGCAGCTCCACCCGGGCGCGGCCCGCTACTACAAGGAGAAGGGCTGACCCGCGGCCGGCCGGCCCTGGCCGGGGCGCTGGCGTGCGTGCTCGCGCTCGCCCCGGCCGCCGGGGCCGGCCGCCCGGCCGTCGCCGGGCTCCTGCTGCCGCCGTCCGGGATCTTCGCCCTCGCTTACGTCCACTCGGTCTACCGGGCGCCGTCGGCGGAGGTGTTCACGGCGCGCGGCGGCCGGTTCACCATGTGGGCCGTCGTCTCCTCCAGCGGCGGCGTCATCGACTACTACGCCCTCGACGGGACGCGTTCCCGCACCCCGGACGGGGGCTGGGCGCTGCGCCTGGCCGTCCCGGTGACCTACGACGAGCTGCCGCTCATCGCCACCCCGATCGGGCGCCGGACGCTCGTCGCGGGCGGCCGCTGCCTGCCGCTCCACCCCGCCTCGGGCGCCCGCGCGATCACCCTCACGGTACGGCCCGCCCTGGACGACCGGGGCGGCCCGTGCCCGCCGCCGTTCGACCGGCTGCGTTTCGCCGTCGGGCGCGGGATCACAGCCAGTCCCTCTTCTTGAACGCGGCGTACAGCCCGACGGAGATCCCGGCGATCAGCACGGCCGACAGCCAGAACCCCCAGCCGCTCCCGTAGCCCGGGTAGGGGACGTTCATCCCGTAGAAGCCGGTGATCAGCGTGGGCACGGCGATGACGGCGGCCCAGCCGGTGAGCCGCTTCATGATCTCGTTGAGGCGCATGCCCTGCTGCGCCAGCCGGGTCTCGCGCAGGTTCGCGAGCTGGTCGCGGGTGGACTCGAGCCACTCGTCGACGCGGATCACGTGGTCGTAGACGTCCTCGTAGTAGGGGGCCATCGCGCTGCCGGCGACCAGGCCCTTGTTGCGGCGCAGCAGCGTGCCGAGCACCTCCCGCATCGGCATGGCGATCTTGCGGAAGCGGGCGATGTCGCGGCGCAGCTCGTAGAGGGTGCGCTGGAGCACGCGGCCGTCGACCGGCCGGTCCTCGTCGAAGAGCTGCTCCTCCAGGTCCTCGATGCGCCCGTCGACGTCCTCGACGTAGTCGAGGTGACCGTCCACGACGTAGTCGAGCAGCCCGTGGAGCAGGAAGGAGACGCCGTTGGCGCCGAGGGTCTCGTCGGTGGCGTCCCAGCGCCGCATCACCTGGCGGATGTCGAAGCGCTCGTCCTCGCGGATCGTGACCAGGGCGTTGGCCGTGACGAAGACGTCCACCTCGACCGGGGCGAGCCGCCCCTCGTCGATGTGGATCCCGTAGACGGTGATGAACAGGTGCCGGTCGTAGATGTCCACCTTGGGGCGCTGGTGCCCGGAGACGACGTCCTCGACGGCCAGCTCGTGCAGGCCCAGCTCCTCCTCCAGGACGTCGAGGTCCTCCCGCGTGGGGCTGCACAGGTCGAACCAGACCGTGTTGTCCGGGTCACGGACGTACTCGGAGACCTCCTCGACGGGGAAGCCTTCCTTGTCGAGGACACCGTTGCGGTACAGGCGTGTGTGCACCTAAAGAAGTCTCGCAAAGCGGGTGGCGTTGCGCACCGCCGCGCCCCCCGGATCGTTGTTGAAGTAGACGTAGGCGTCCTGCCAGCCCGCGTCCCGGACGCGCCCCGCCCAGGTGCGCAGCGACGTGTCGCCGTACGAGGGCCTGGGCGTGGCGCGTCCCTCGTGCAGCCGCACGTACCCCCAGGAGGCGGTGCGCCAGAACGGCGCCACCGGCCGGCCGAGGCGGTCGGCCCAGCACAGGGCGGCGCCCCGCGCCTCCAGCACGTCGCGGACCTCGCCGGTCCACCATGACGGGTGGCGGCACTCGACGGCGACGCGCACGCCGCCGGGGAAGGCGGCCAGGCAGCGGTCGAGGCGCTCGGGGTCGGCCTTGAACGTCGGCGGGAGCTGGACGAGCACCGGCCCGAGCTTCTCCTTGAGCCGGGAGGCGGCGTTCATGAGCCGCTGCACCGGCTCCTCCGGGTCGGCGAGCCGTTTGATGTGGGTGAGATACCTGCTCGCCTTGACCGCCATGACGAACCCGTCCGGGGTGCGGTCGCGCCAGCCGGCGAACGACTCGGGCGAGGGCAGACGGTAGAACGCGTTGTTGCTCTCGACGGTGCGGAACGTCTCGGCGTACGTCTCCAGCCACAGCCGCTGCGGCACGCCCTCGGGGTACAGGACGTCGCGCCAGTCCTTGTACTGCCACCCCGAGGTGCCGACCCAGGTCGTCATGGGATCCGCCTACCCGCGAAGGCGGCGAGTACCCGGCCGCGGGTGCGTTACTGTCACTGATCGCGACACTCGGGAGGGGTGCGATGGGCGCCGGTCACGGACACGGGCACGGACATGGGCATGGGCATGGGCATGGGCGTCGGCGCAGGGAGGCCGCGCCGCGGCGGGCGGTGGTGGCGACGCTGGCCGTGCTGGTGCCGGTGGCGGTGGCGACGGTCGTCCTGCTCGTGTGGCTGTGGCCGTCCGGACGGCCGGCGGTCCCGGCCGGGACGGGCGGCGACCAGCTCGGCGGCATGGTCGTGGCCGTCCATCCCGGGCCGTGCGGGGAGTTCCCGGAGGGTGCGGCACCGCCGGACCCGGCGACCTGCGGGCACGCGACCGTGCGCGTGGAGGAGGGGCCGGACGCGGGGCGGGAGGTGCGGCTGGCGCTGCCCAGAGGGCCGGGGGCGCAGCGCTTCGCCCCGGGCGACGACGTGGTGCTCATCCGCATCGGCGGCGAGCGGGACGGGGACGGGACCGCCGCGGACCAGGCCGCCGGGGACGAGGCGGCCGAAGAGGAGACAGCGGGGGACGAGGCGGAGTATCAGCTCTCGGATCATGACAGGACGGGCGCGCTGTGGCTGTCGGCCGTGGCGTTCGCGCTGGCGGTGATCGCGTTCGGGCGCTGGCGCGGGGTCACGGCCCTGGCCGGGCTGGCGATCACGTTCGTGCTGCTGCTGGCGTTCGTGATCCCGGGCATCCTGGAGGGCGAGCCGCCCATGCTGGTGGCCATCGTGGGCGCGGCGGCGATCATGCTGACCGTGCTGTTCCTGACGCACGGGTTCACGCTGACGACGTCCATGGCCGTCCTGGGCACGCTGGCCAGCCTCACGGTGACGGGCCTGCTCGCGTACGGGGCGATCACGTTCGCCGAGCTGAGCGGGGTCACCGACGACAC
This sequence comes from Nonomuraea sp. NPDC050691, assembly GCF_040654455.1. Lineage (NCBI taxonomy): Bacteria > Bacillati > Actinomycetota > Actinomycetes > Streptosporangiales > Streptosporangiaceae > Nonomuraea > Nonomuraea sp. NPDC050691. The sequence goes on along the minus strand of NZ_JBFAIA010000139.1, from coordinate 8,295 downwards.
CTCGTTCATGCTGGGATTCAGCACCAGGATCGACCCGCGGGGGCTGCTGCTGGCGAGCGTCATCATCGGCGCGCTCGGCGTCCTGGACGACGTGACGGTCACCCAGGCGGTCACGGTCACCGAACTGGCCACCGCCAACCCGTCGTACGGCTGGCGGCGGCTCTACCGGGCCGGCAGCCGGGTCGGGCGCGCGCACATCGCCTCCGTCATCAACACGATCATCCTGGCGTACGCGGGAGCTTCGCTGCCGCTCCTGCTGCTGTTCAGCGTGGGCGCGCAACCGCTGGACGAGGTGCTGACGACGCCGGTCATCGCCCAGGAGATCATTCGCAGCGTGGTGGGCACGCTGGGGCTCATCTCGGCCGTGCCGATCACCACGGCCCTGGCCGCGCTGGTGGCCACCCGCCGCGACGACCCCGGTGAGTCCTCCGGCCCGCGCCCGCACCCGGACTCCGGCGCGTACCCCGGCTCCTCCCGTGAGGGCGCTCAGCCGGCGGCGGTGCTGCCCTCGACGCCCAGCTTGCGCCGCGCCCGCTCGTAGAACGTGCTGCCGACGCGCACCACGTTGGCCGCGCCCGGCACCGCGACGATCGACACCTGGTCGCCCGGGCACAGGTGGGCGTGCACCGCGCCGTCGACCTCGACGGCCACCCGGCCGCTGGTCGGCAGCACCTCCAGCGTGACCTCCTCGTCGGCGGGCAGCACCAGGGCGCGGTTGAACACCGAGTGGGCCGCCGCCGGCACCACCAGCACCGCCTCGACGCGCGGCGAGACGATCGGCCCGCCGGCGGAGAAGCTGTAGGCGGTGGACCCGGTGGAGGTGGCCACGATCACCGCGTCGGCGGCGTAGCGGACGAACGGGTCGCCGGCCGGCGTGACGTTGATGGCGGCCAGGCCCTCGCCGGGGATGCGGGCCAGCGCGATGTCGTTGAACGCGGTGACCTCCTCCTCCCCCAGCTTGGCGCGTACGGCCATGCGCGGCTCGACGGCGTAGGCGTGGGAGTCGATGGCCGACAGCGTGGCGGGCAGGTCGCGCACGTCGATCTCGGCGAGGAAGCCGAGCCGCCCCAGGTTCACGCCGAGCACCGGGGTGCGGCGCCCGGCGATGAGCCGCATGGTGCGCAGCATCGTGCCGTCGCCGCCCAGGCTGACGAGCAGGTCGGCCCGCTCGACGAGGGCGTCGGCGTCCACGGGCACGGCGCTGCAGTCGATCCGGCCCACCTCCTCGGGCAGGCCGAGCACCGTGACGTGGCGCCCCTCGGCCCAGCGGAGGATGTCGTTGATCGCCTCCTGCGAGTCGCGTCGCGGGTGCAGCACCAGCCCGACCGTTCCGACCATTCCCATGGCCACCACCCTAGCCGCGCCGGATGACCGCGGGCGTGGCGCGGCCGGGACTGCTAGGGTGGGAGGCCCTCGTGATCGGAAAGCAGGAGACCAGACATGGCAGGTGACGACGACATCTCCGGGTGATACCGGAGATCGACCGGCCCCGGCAGGCGCACATCGACCGCCGCCGACGTGGCCCTCGTCGTCGTTCCCTCATCCCTGTCCCCTTGCCGGGCGGGCTCCCGCGCGCCCGGATCACGTACGAGGTCTTCCGCATGTCCGATGCGTTCATCATCTGTTCCGGCCTGTCCTTCTCCTGGCCTGACGACACGCCAGTCTTCAGCGACCTGTCCTTCACCGTGGGCGGCGGCCGTACGGGCCTCGTCGCCCCCAACGGCGCCGGCAAGAGCACCCTGCTCAAGCTGATCGCCGGCGAGTTGCGGCCCCGCGCCGGGAGCGTGTCCGTCAGCGGGGTGCTCGGCCACCTGCCGCAGAGCCTGCCGCTGGCCGGCGACCTGACCGTGGCGGAGGTGCTCGGCATCGCCCCGTTGATCGCCGCGCTCGACGCCATCGAGTCGGGCGACGCGAGCGAGGAGCACTTCACCACGATCGGCAACGACTGGGACATCGAGGAGCGCACCCGTGCCCAGCTCGACCGGCTCGGCCTCGGCGACATCGCGTTCGGCCGCACCCTGCGCACCCTGAGCGGCGGCCAGATCGTCTCGCTCGGCCTGGCCGCGCAGCTCCTCAGACGGCCCGACGTCCTGCTGCTCGACGAGCCGACGAACAACCTGGATCTCGGCGCGCGCCGTCGCCTGCACGACGTGCTCGGCGACTGGAACGGCTGCCTGCTCGTGGTCAGCCACGACCGGGCCCTGCTCGACCGCATGGACCGCATCGCCGAGCTCCACCGGGGCGAGATCCGCTTCTACGGCGGCGACTTCACCGCCTACGAGGAGGCCGTACGCGCCGGGCAGGAGGCCGCCGAGCGGAGCGTGCGCAGCGCCGAGCAGGACCTCAAGCGGGAGAAACGCGAGATGCAGCAGGCGCGGGAGCGGGCCGAGCGCCGCGCGGGCAACGCCGCCCGCAACCTCAAGAACGCCGGGCTGGCGCGCATCTTCGCCGGGAACATGAAGCGCGGCGCCCAGGAGTCGGCCGGGAGGGCGGGCCAGATGCACGCCTCCCGCGTCGGCGACGCCAAGGCCCGGCTCGACGAGGCGGGGCGGGCGCTGCGCGAGGACCAGCGGATCGCGCTGGAGCTGCCCGGGACCAACGTGCCCGCCGGGCGCACGGTCTTCCAGGGCGAACGCCTGCGGGCCCGCGGCCTGTTCACCGAACCGGGCATCGACCTGACCGTGCGCGGACCCGAGCGCATCGCGCTGACCGGACCCAACGGCGCGGGCAAGTCCACCCTGCTGCGCCTGGTCAGCGGCGACCTGGAGCCCGACGGCGGCACCACCACGCGGGCCGACGGCCGGGTCGCCTACCTGTCGCAGCGGCTCGACCTGCTCGACGCCGAGCGGACCGTGGCAGAGAACCTGGCCGCGTTCGCCCCCGGCATGCCGGACGCGGAGCGGATGAACCTGCTGGCGCGCTTCCTGTTCCGCGGCGCGCGGGCGCACCTGCCGGTGGGTGTGCTGTCCGGCGGCGAACTCCTGCGCGCCACGCTGGCCTGCGTGCTCTTCGCCGAGCCGGCGCCCCAGCTCCTGCTGCTCGACGAACCGACCAACAATCTCGACCTGGTCAGCGTGGGGCAGCTTGAGGGCGCGCTCGGCGCGTACCAGGGAGCGTTCGTGGTGGTCAGCCACGACGAGCGGTTCCTCGCCGAGATCGGGGTGGATCGGTGGCTGGAGCTGTCCGGCGGCCGGCTGCTGGAGACCGGGGCGCCGTCCGGGGAGTGACGAAACCGCAATCCCCGGCGTGGCGGCGCTGACGCGCCCGCCTGACGGGGGAGGAATGCACGCGTGAAGCAGGAACGCCTTCCCCCGTCGCAGCCGTCCGAGATCCGCACGCCGCGCGGGGTGCGCCACTCCCTGCGGGCCTTCCGCCACCGCGACTTCGCGATCTTCTGGGGCGGCGCCCTGGTCTCCAGCACCGGGAGCTGGCTGAGCAACCTGGCCGTGCCGTACGTGCTGTACCAGATCACCGGCAGCGCCTTCTGGGTCGGGCTGGTCAGCCTGGCGCAGTTCCTGCCCAGCGTGTTCCTGGCGCCGGTGGGCGGAACCCTGGCCGACCGGCGCTCGCGCAAGCGCATCCTGCTGGTCACCCAGTCGGGGATGGCGGTCTCCGCGCTGCTGCTGTGGCTGGTGTGGACGTCCGGGCAGCGCGACCCGGTGGTCATGCTCGTGCTGGTGAGCCTCGGCGGCGTCTTCGCCGGGTTCAACATGCCGACCTGGCAGTCGTTCGTCAGCGACCTGGTGCCGCGCGGCGACCTGCACTCGGCGGTGACCCTGAACAGCCTGCAGTTCAACACCGCCCGCTCCCTCGGGCCCGCCCTCGCCGGGCTGCTGCTGGCCGTGCTGGGACCCTCGTGGACGTTCCTGCTGAACGCGGTGTCGTTCCTGTTCGTGCTCGCGGCCCTGGCGGCGATCCACCCGCGCGCCGGGCGCCCCCAGCAGGCGGCGCCCGCGGGGATGACCCGCCGCTTCCTCGCCGCGCCCCGCTACATCCGGGGCCAGCCGGGGCTCGTCATGGCGCTCGTGGTGTCGGTGCTGGTGGGGGTGCTCGGCCATCCGATCTTCCAGTTCACGGTGGTGTTCGCGGGCAGCGTCTTCGAGGCCGGGCCGGTAGGGCTGGGGCTGCTCAACGCGGCGCTCGGGCTGGGCGCGGTCGTGGCGGCGCCGCTCGTCTCGGGCTGGCACCACAAGCTCCGCCTCGGCCTGGTGGTGCGCTGGGGGCTGGTGCTGTACGGGCTGTCCATGATCGCCTTCGGGGCGGCCCCGGGGTACGCGTGGGGGGTGGCGGCGCTGATCGTCGTGGGCGGGTCGTTCCTGGCGGTCATCTCGTCGGTGAACACCTCGATCCAGGTCATCGTGGCCGACGGGATGCGGGGTCGGGTCATGGCGTGCCGGATCATGACCTACACGGCGTCGCTGCCGGTGGGCGGGCTCCTGCAGGGCGTCGTCGCCGACTGGGCCGGGCCGCGCTGGGCGGTGTGCGGGGCGGGGGCGCTGATGGCGGTGGCGGCGGTGACGCTGATGCGCCTGCGTGGCCGGGCCCGGCTGGACCGGCTCGACGACCCGCACGACGACAGCCACCTGGTCACCGCCGCCACCTGACGCGTTTCCTAGCAATAGGGGTTGGCGCTTCTGTAGCCGCGCTTGTACGGCTTCGGCATGTCTCTGAAGTTGCGCCTCACGCACCGGTGGAAGGTATCCGCGTCGGACGCGCCCTGGGCCGCGCCGGCCGCCCTGAGCGCGGCCTTCCTGGACTGGCCTCCCCCGCCGCCGCAGCCGCCGCGGGCCCGGCCCGCCGCGTAGCCGGCGTCGTAGCCGTATCTGTAATCCGGCTGGCCCGAGTCCGGGGAGCCGGTCGGGTTGGGCGGAAGGCACCGATTGCCGTCGGCATAGCCGTCGGAGTGCCCCTTCGCGCAACCAAATCCCTTGCCGTCGCACACGTCACGCAGCGCCGACGTCTGTCCGGTCTCTACCGAAGATGCGGCGGCCAGGGCGTCAGCGGTGAATCCCTGAGCGAACGTGAGGGTCGCGACGAGCGCCGACCCGAGGACGATGGACGAGCGTGTCTGATGCATGTCTTCTCCTCTTCGACGAAGAGCACAAACACGCGCCCGAAGACGCACCTCATTGAATTCCCCTCAACCCGAGGACATATAGCCCCACAAGGAACAAACTATCTCAAGTCAGACTAAATCGCATTGATCCCGCCTTCGCCCCTTGTTCGAGCCAACTCATTCCTCATGAGCCGGGCGCCGCCCGCAGGGGCTGCCCGCGGGGAAAGTCCACGACCTACGCGGCGCTGCCGGTATCAGGCACCCAGCTCCAAACCCGCAAGGTGCGGGAATTTACCCTGTGCAGAGAATCCTTTGGCCGCGCGCGGCCTCGCCTCACGACCGCCAGTCGGGACATATCAGAAATATCCGGCTGTGTAGTGATATATCCGGAAATAAGGCTTTGCCTCGTGACGGGAGACGGCGCCCACCACCCCCTTTAGCCTGAGTTCAGTGCGCCGCATCCGGCGTATCCCGGGAAAACCCGAATTCGACGCTCCAGCCAGATCGCCGGTCATGTCCGGAAGGCGATCCTCACCTCAGGGAGTGATCTCTGATGCTCAAGCGTCTCGTCATCACCGCCGCTCTGGCGGGTTCCACGCTCGTCGTCGGCGGCGCGGCCACCTCGCAGGCCGCCAGCGCCGCCCCCAAGTGCGCGACGCCCTCGTCCCAGCACGTCACCTCGGCCACGGCCACCAGGTGCATGTGGCGCTGGTGGCACGGCCGCCGGTGCAAGTACTGCTGGCGCCACGGCGCCTGGGAGCTCCAGTGGTGCAAGGGTAACTGGGGCGGTGGCGGCGGAGGCGGCGGCGGCTGGTGGTGGAACCACTGACCCACGCCAGACAGTGACCGGTGGGTGTCTCGCGGGACAAGCGCTCGCGGGACACCCGCCCACGTCCGGGCGGCGACCCTTCGATCCTTGACGAAGGGTCGTCCTCCTACGATGCGGAGCATGACCCCCGCCCCGCCATCCCGCCCGCCGTCCCCGCAGCCGAGGCCGTGAAGGGACCCACGGCGTGACACCGGGGCACATGCTCGCCGTCTTCGGGACCGGAGTCCTCGCCGGAGGCCTCAACACCGTCGTCGGCTCCGGCACGCTGATCAGCTTCCCCGTCCTCCTCGCCGTCGGCCTCCCGCCCGTCACCGCCACGGTCTCGAACGCGCTCGGCCTGATCCCCGGCTCGGTCGGCGGCGTCATCGGCTCGGTCGGCGGCGTCATCGGTTATCGCAAGGAGCTGAGCGGCCAGGACCGTCGTCTCGCGCGACTGGGTACGGGCTCCCTGGTCGGCGGCCTCACGGGCGCCGCGCTCCTGCTGGCCCTGCCCGCCACGGCGTTCCAGACCATCGTCCCGGTCCTGGTGACGCTCGCGCTCGTCCTGATCGGCCTCCAGCCCTGGATCGGCGAACGCGTGAGGCGCCGCCGGGAGACCTCCGGGCGGCCCGCGCGCCCCGACGGCGGCCCCCTGCTGTTCGCGGGGCTGACGCTCGCGAGCGTCTACGGCGGCTACTTCGCCGCCGCCCAGGGCATCATCTACGTGACTCCTCCGCTCCCTGAAGGGAGCGGCTTCTCGCCAAGCCGCTTGCGCAACCTGGCGAAGGGCAAGCCCTGCCCTCAAGATGTTGACCGCCGCGTTCACGTCGGCGTGCGCGGCATGCCCGCACCCCTGGCATCGGAACCCGGCTTGGGTTACGCGATTCTCCTTCGCGCAGTGCCCGCATCGCGAGCAGGTGCGGGAGGTGCTGCGGGGATCGACTGCGATCAGCTCTCGACCGGCGCTTTCAGCCTTGTCCGCGAGGACCTGCAGGAACACCCCCCAACCCGCGTCCAAGATCGAACGGTTGAGGCCGGACTTCTGGGCGACGTTGCGGCCAGGGGCTTCGACCGTGCCGGACGCCGAGCGGGTCATGTTGGTGATCCGCAGGTCCTCGTGTGCGATCACGTCATAGGCCCGCACCAGCGTCAGCGCCGCCTTGTGCGCGCCATCCAGGCGTTGCCGCCGCACCTTGGCGTGCAGCGCGGCCACCCGGGCCACCGCCTTGCGACGCCGCTTGGATCCGCGTTTGTTGCGGGCCAGGTCGCGTTGAGCCGCCGCGAGCCGGTCGGCGCAGGCGGCCAGGTGGCGCCCTCCGCCGACTGCTCGCCGTAACGGACGGTCACGCCGGCCTTGCCGTGGGCGGTGCGGCGGTGCTCCAGCGCGGCGTTGTACAGCTGCCGGTGGTCCTCCAGGCACTGCGTGAGCGCGGCGGCCTGCTTGACGGTGGGACGGAGCAGGAACTTGACCGACCTGCGCACACCCACCTCCCACGTTCCGTAACCAGACGACCACGGTATCGGCCGACACCGGCCGACGCCGGTAGAACCCGAACGACATCCGTGACGCGCGGACCAAGAAGGTCACGGCACACTCGGGCCTTGGCGGCCCTCCCCCTCCCGATTCCCCCGACGGTTGAAGCGGCCAGGCCCCCTCGGAAGGTTCGGATGGCGTGGTGGTCCCTGTCGCGGACGGACCGGTCGTTGCCCAGCTCCACCGGCACACCGACCGCTTTCACGGGCCCGCCGCCTCATCGAGATCCGGACCGTGTCACATTCGCGTCCCGCCGCGTGTCGAGCAGGCAGAGACTTCGGACAACGGCACGAAAGCGGGGCAGTCATGCCGCCCCCCATCCTGGTCACCGGCGGTACGGGCACGCTGGGGCGCCTCGTCGTCCCGCTCCTGCGGGCGGCGGGCCGCGAGGTGCGGATGCTCAGCCGCGCCGGCCACTAGCCCGGGGACGGGACGGCGTCGCGTACGTCACGGGCGCCGTGTCCACCGGCGAGGGGCTCGAGGCCGCCGTGCGCGGGGCCGAGACCGTGGTGCACAGCGCCAAGCGCGCCGCCGAGCGGCTGGTGGCCGAGTCGGGCATCCCGTGGACCACGCTGCGCGCCACCCAGTTCCACGACTGGATCCTGATGACGCTGCGGCAGTTCGCGAAGCTGCCGGTGGGGCTGCCGACCTGGAGCGGGGTGCGGTTCCAGCCCGTCGGCACCGCCGCCGCGTTCCGGGAGGGCGCGGACCTCGCCCCCGGCCGCGCGACCGGCCGCCGCACCTGGGAGGACTTCCTCGCCGCGCGGGCGGGCCAGGACCTGTGAGGCTTCCTCACCGCCGCGTCGGCGGACCAGGATCGTGAGGAGGGTGGTCGGGACGCGCGGGCGGCCCGGGGCATGTCGCCGCCGGCCGGCGCGGGCGGGCGGGGCTGTGGGT
>NZ_JBFAIA010000138.1:0-22347 GCF_040654455.1 Nonomuraea sp. NPDC050691 | reverse complement strand
GCGGACGGGCTGCTGCAGCCCGAGGCGTTCAAGGCCGGCCTCATGGTGCTCACCTTGAAGGGCCGGCTGCTCGCCGACGCGCTGGTACGCGACATGGTCAGCTGATCAGGCGGACGGAGAGCGGGTAGCGGTAGTTCTCGCCCCGGTTCGTGGCCAGGGCCGCCTGGATGTGGAAGACCAGCGACACGATCCACACGATCGGGAACAGGAACAGCCCGATCAGGAAGATCGACAGGATCCCGGCCACCACGTAACCGATGAACATCGTGATCTGGAAGTTCAGGGCCTCGGCCGCCTGGTCCCTGACGTAGGGAGCCTCGTCCTTCTTCATCAGGTAGATGATCAGCGGGCCGACCCAGGAGACCAGCAGTCCCAGCAGGTGGGAGAGCATCGCCATCGTGGTGTCGTCCGTGCCGGGACGGGGGCCGTACACGCCGGGCCGGTGCGGCGGGCGCTGGTACGCGCCGGGGTGGCCGGGGCCGGGCTGCTGGTATCCCTGGCTGCCCGGGTAGCCGGGCGCGCTCGGCTGCTGGTGGCCGTAGCCGTGCTGCTGGTAGCCGGGCTGTTGGTAACCGGGTCCGGGCTGGTGACCGGGCGGCGGGGGCGGCTGCTGGCCGTAACCGTAGCCCTGGCCGCCGGACTGCGGCCCCGCGCCGTACCCGGGTCCCGGCTGCGGGCCCGGCCCGTACGGCGTCCCCGGCTGCGGGCCCGACCCGTGCGCAACACCAGGCTGGGGCCCTGACCCGTACGCAGGACCGGCCTGAGGGCCCGGCCCGTAGGCAGGCCCGCCCGCCCCGTACCCCGGCTCGGGCTGGGCGCCGGAGCCGTACTCGGGCGCGGCCTGCGGGCCCGTGCCGTGACCCGCCCCATGCTCGGGATCCGGGCGGGGGACGCGCCGGGTGGCGTCGTCGTCGGGCTGGTGGTTCGGCGGGTCCTGACTCATCGTGCCTCCGTGACAAAGTCGATCAGTTCTTCCACCCGGCCGAGCAGCTCGGGCTCCAGGTCCGCGAACGAGGAGACGGAGCCCAGGATGCGCCGCCAGGCCTCGGCCGGCTCCACGCGCCAGCCCAGGGCGGCGATCACGCCCTCCTTCCACGGCACCCCGCGCGGCACCTCCGGCCAGGCGGCGATGCGCAGCGCGGACGGCTTGACCGCCTGCCAGATGTCGACGAACGGGTGCCCCACCACGAGCACGTCCGGCGAGGTCACCTGGGCGGCGATGCGGCTCTCCTTGGACCCGGGCACCAGGTGGTCCACCAGCACACCCAGCCGGCGTCCCGGCTCGGGGCCGAACTCGGCGACGATCGCGGGCAGGTCGTCCACGCCCTCCAGGTACTCGACCACCACCCCCTCCACGCGAAGGTCGTGGCCCCAGATCTTCTCGACGAGGGCGGCGTCGTGGACTCCCTCGACGTAGATGCGGCTCTCCTTGGCGACCTTGGCGCGCAGCCCCTCCACCGCGATCGACCCGGACGCGCTGCGCCTCGGCCCGCGCGGCGCCGTGGCCGGCCGCACCAGCGTCACGATCTTGCCCTCCAGCAGGAACGCGGCGGGCGCCAGCGGGAACAGCCGCCGCTTGCCGAAGCGGTCCTCCAGCGTGACGGCCTCCTTGTCGCAGCCCACGACCGCGCCGCAGAAGCCGCTCTCGGCGTCCTCCACGACGAGGTCGAGTTCGGCGGGCACCTTCGGGATCGTGCCCTTGCCCGGCCGCCGCCAGTTTCCCGCGAGAACATCACCGTCGTACACACGGGGACCGTAGCAAATCACCCGCCCGCCGCGACGGCCTTGCGATCCACCCGCCCCGAGTCGTCGCACAAGGCTCATCCATCCGCCCGCGTCGTCGTGCGAGGCTCATCCACCCGCTTGCCCGCGTGGTCGTGCGAGGCTCATCCGCCCGCGGCGAGGCGCTTGCGGTGGCCGCCGCGCCGTACCAGGACGACGACCGTGACGACGATCGCCAGCAGGATGCCGAGACCGGGCAGCAGCACCAGCGCCGCCACGCCCCCCGCGAGCCCGCCGGTGTCCACGGACGGGCCCACCGCGAAGCGCGCGCCCACGGACTGCAGCGTGCCGCACTTGAGCACGTAGCCGCCCTCCTTGGACACGTTCAGGGCGAGGATGGCCTGCCACCGGGTCGAGCCCTGGGTGACCGTCATGGTGCCGGGCATCTTGGCCAGCAGCCCCTTGCCGTCGCCGCCGGTGACCGAGCAGGTGTATTCGACGGGCGTGGCGCTGGCCAGGTACACGACCGGGTCGTCGGCGGGGTCCACGGTCACGGAGACGATCTCGCCCGCTGCGAACGTCTTCGTCGGCAGCGCGCTGCTCACCGTGCCCGTCACGCCGTTGGCGAACAGCGCCACCCCGGCCACCACGCACACCAGCGCCACTCCCCACGCCGCCCACACCCACCACAGCGGGGGCCGCAGCAGCTTGGGGCTGACCCACGGCGTGGACAGGGGGCCGCCGCCGTACGGGCCGGCCGCGCCGAAGGGCTGCCCCGCGTACGGTGCCTGCCCACCCGGTCCGGGGTACGGCCCCTGCGGACCCGACGGCGGTCCGTAGTACGGCCCCTGAGCGCCGGACGGAGGACCGTAAGGGCCCTGCGGACCCGAGACCGGGCCCGGGGGCGGGCCGTACGGTCCCTGCTCGCCTGAAGGCGCCCCGTAGGGGCCCTGCGGGGGAGGCGCCTGCGGGTAGGGGGCGTGCGCACCCGTCGAAGGTCCCGGCCCGTAGGGCGGCGGCGGGTAGGCTCGCTGCTCACCCGACGGCCCGCCGTGGGGCGGAGGCGGGTACGGGGCCTGCTGCGGCGTGCCGTGGGGGCCCGTCTGGTACGGCTGCCGCCCGTACGGCGGCGGAGCCTGACCGCCCTGCGGCGGGCCGTGCGGGGGAGGAGCGGGCTGACCGGGGTACGGGCCGGATCCGGGCGCCGGGCCGGGCGGCTCGGACCCTGGCGGCTGGGACGGGGAATCGTCGGTCATGTCGGCCAGTGTGATCCCTAAGGCCGGGCCCGCGCCAGCAGCAGGATGGTCAGGTGTTATCGCACCTTGTGGGTGAGAGCCGTACACTTGGCACTCGGGAACACAGAGTGCTAGACGGTCGTTCCCGCGAGGCAGAGGCAGGAGGTGAGCACGTGCTCGACGATCGTAAGCTGGCGGTGCTCCGCGCCATTGTCGAAGACTACGTGTCCACCAACGAACCGGTGGGCTCCAAGGCGCTGGCGGAGCGCCACAATCTCAAGGTCTCCCCCGCCACGGTCCGCAACGACATGGCCGCGCTGGAGGAGGAGGGCTACATCACCCAGCCGCACACCAGCGCGGGCCGCGTGCCGACCGACAAGGGCTACCGGCTGTTCGTCGACCGGTTGTCCCAGGTCAAGCCGCTGTCCGCGGCGGAGCGGCGGGCGATCGAGACGTTCCTGGCCGGGGCGGTCGACCTCGACGACGTGGTCACCCGCACCGTCCGGCTGCTCGCGCAGCTCACCCGGCAGGTGGCGGTCGTGCAGTACCCGACGCTGACCCGCTCGACGGTCCGGCACGTCGAGATCGTGCCGCTGACCGAGCGGCGGGTCATGCTGGTCCTCATCACCAACACCGGCCGCGTCGAGCAGCGGGTCGTCGAGCTGCCCGAGGTCGTGGAGGACACCCGCATCGCGCACCTGCGGGCCGTGCTCAACGCCTCACTCGACGGCTGCGGCCTGAGCGCCGTGCCCGAGCTGGTCGCCGACCTTCCCGAGCGGCTGCCCGCCGAGGACCGGCCGGCCGTGGCCACGATCCTGTCGGTGCTGCTCGAGACCCTCGTCGAACGCCACGACGAGAAGATCGTCTTCGCCGGGGCGGCCAATCTCGCCGGCGCCGACTTCACCACCGGCCTGCGCGCCGTGCTGGAGGCCCTGGAGGAGCAGGTCGTGCTCATGCGGCTGCTCGGCGAGACGTCCGGCGACACCCCGTCCGCGCTCACCGTGCGCATCGGCTCGGAAAACCCCTATCTCCACGGCACGTCCATCGTCGCGACCGGATACGGTTCTGGCGACAACCAACTGGCACGCCTCGGCGTGCTGGGTCCCACGAGGATGGACTACCCCGTGACGATGGGCGCCGTACGCGCGGTGGCACGCTACGTCAGCCAGATCCTGGCTGCATCATAAGAGGTCGATAAGTGGCAAACAGCGACTACTACGCCACCCTCGGGGTGCGCCGTGACGCCAGTCAGGACGAGATCAAGAAGGCCTACCGCAGGCTGGCCCGGGAGCTCCACCCTGACGTGAACCCCGACCCTGAGACCCAGGAGCGGTTCAAGGAGATCACGCAGGCCTACGAGGTGCTGTCCGACGCGAACAAGCGCCAGATGTACGACCTCGGCGCCGACCCGTTCGGTGGCGCCGCGGCGGGCGCGGGGGCCGGCGGTTTCGGCGCGGGCTTCCCGTTCAGCGACATCATGGACGCGTTCTTCGGCTCGGCCGGCGGCTCCCGCGGTCCCCGCTCGCGCGCCCGCAGGGGCCGCAACGCGACCATCCGCGTCGAGCTCGACCTGCGCGAGACCGCGTTCGGCACCACCCGTGAGCTGGTCGTCGACACGGCCGTGCTGTGTGAGGTCTGCCAGGGCGCCGGCGCCGCGCCCGGCACCCACCCCGACACCTGCGACATGTGCAACGGCCGCGGCGAGATCTCCCAGGTCACCCGGTCGTTCCTGGGCCAGGTCATGACCTCCCGGCCGTGTCCCCAGTGCGGCGGCTTCGGGTCGATCATCCGCCACCCCTGCCAGGAGTGCTCCGGCGACGGCCGCGTGCGCACCCGCCGTACGATCAAGGTGCGCATCCCGGCGGGAGTCGAGGACGGCACCCACATCCAGCTCGCCGGCGAGGGCGAGGTCGGCCCCGGCGGCGGCCCGCCCGGCGACCTGTTCCTGGAGATCGTCGAGCGCCCGCACGAGATCTTCGAGCGGCGCGGCGACGACCTGCACTGCACGGTGCAGATCCCGATGACGGCCGCGGCGCTCGGCACCGTGCTCACCGTGGAGACGCTCGACGGCGCCGAGGAGATCGACGTGCGGCCGGGCACCCAGTCGGGGCAGGTCATCACGATGTACGGCCGGGGCGTGCAGCGGCTCAACGAGAGCGGCCGGGGCGACCTGCTGATCCACGTCAACGTCGAGACGCCGTTGCGGCTCGACCCGGCGCAGGAGGAGCTGCTGCGCGAGCTGGCCAAGCTGCGCGGCGAGGAGCGGCCTCCGGGCAAGTTCGCGCCGGGCCAGCAGGGTTTTTTCTCACGGCTGCGCGACGCGTTCAACGGGAGATGAGGGCGCCGCGCGGGAGAGACGGGCGGACGTGAGCGTTCCCGTCTTCCTGTCCGACGCCCTGGGCGGGTCCGAGCTGGTGCTCGACGGCCCCGAGGGGCGCCACGCCGCGGCCGTGCGTCGGCTGCGCGCCGGTGAGCGGGTGGACCTGACCGACGGCGCCGGCGCGGTCGCCGAGTGCGTGGTGCGCGAGGCGCTGAAGGACTCCCTGCGGCTCGACGTGGTCGGACGGTACGACGTGCCGGCCCCCCGGCCCCGGATCGTGGCCGTGCAGGGCCTGCCGAAGGGCGACCGGGGCGAGCTCGCCGTCGAGATGATGACCGAGGCGGGCGTCGACGTGATCGTCCCGTGGGCGGCCTCGCGCAGCATCACGCAGTGGAAGGGCGACCGGGCGGCCAAGGCGCTGGCCCGCTGGCGCTCCACGGCTCGCGAGGCGGGCAAGCAGGCCCGCCGCTTCCACCTGCCCGAGGTGACCGAGCCGGCTTCCACGGCCCAGGTGGAGAAGCTGCTGCGCGACGCGGCCCTGGCCCTGGTGCTCCACGAGGACGCCGCCGAGCCGCTGTCGCGCCTGGAGGTCCCGGCCGACGGCGACGTCGTCATGGTCGTGGGCCCGGAGGGCGGGGTCGCGGAGGAGGAGGTGGCCCGGTTCAGGGCGGCCGGCGCCGTGCCGGTGCTGCTCGGGCCGACGGTGCTGCGCACCTCGACGGCCGGGGTCGCGGCGGCCTCGGTCCTCATGGCCCGCACCGGCCGCTGGTGACGCCCGGAGCCGGCCCGAGGCTGGTCGCTCCTGAAACCCTGCGAGACGCCTGACGCGTGCTGACGTCCGGCGCGTCTACTGCGGGGAGAGCGGGCTCGTGTCCGTGATCGTGGTGACGACCTGGGTGGGCTGCGTCGGCTGCGGCGGCTCGTCGGTCGGGCAGTCCTCGGCGGGGCACGCCACGGTCGTCGGCGTCGTCGTGTCCGTCACCGTGGCGGACGGGGTGGGCGTCGGGGACGGCGTCACGCCGGGGCAGTCGTCGCCTCGCGCGGCCTGCTCGTCCGCCGTCGAGGGGCACGGGGTGGGGGAGGGTGTCCTGCGCGTCGGCTTGCTGGTGGAGCGCGCGGTCTCGGGGATGTGCCGGGGCGGCCGGGTCGTCGGGTCGGGCACCACCACGACCTCGCGCGGCTCGCTCCGCTGCGGCGGCTCGGGCGACACGGCCCGGGTGGTGGAGGAGCCGTCGGGCGGCGTGGAGGTGCTGCGCACGTCCTGCACGGTCTCGCGCAGCACCTGGTGGCGCAGCTCCGGGATCACCATGACGATCGTGCCCGCCACCAGCACGGCGCTGGCCGCGGCGGCGCCCGCGCGCCACCAGAACAGGTTGCGGACGCCGCGCCGCTCGATGCGGGCCCGGATGATCTCCAGTCCGTCCGGCGAGGGCACGGCCGTGTCCGCCTCCGCGCGCAGCACTCGGCGTAGTACGTCGCCGTACTCGTCGGGGGGCTGGGTCATGACATCTTCTCCAGGACGGAACGCAAAGCGGCCATGCCACGTGCGGTGTGGCTCTTGACCGCTCCCTTGCTGATGCCCATGGCGTGGGCTATCTCAGCCTCGGACAGGTCACCGTAGTAGCGAAGGACGAGCGCCTCTCTCTGACGTGCCGGCAGGGCCCGCAGCGCCTCGATCACGGCCGAGCGTTCGAGCTCGCCGATCGCGCCGTTCTCGGCGCTCGGGGCGTCGGGCAGACCCTTGGGAGCATACTTCTCGACGACCGCGCGATGACGCAGCACGGATCGGGAACGGTTGACGACGGATTGACGCAGGTAGGCGAGTGCCTTGTCGGGGTCGCGCAGTCTGCGCCAGGCGCCGTGGATGGCGACGAACGCGTCCTGCACGACCTCCTCGGCGGTCGCCATGTCGCGTACCAGCAACACAGCGAGACGCACCAATGACCGAAAGTGCGCGCTGTACAGCGCGGTCACGGCCATGTCGGCGTCCCACCCGACCGGCACCGCCCCTAACGACCTGTCGGCCAGAAGGGTCTCGGTGGTCACCTCATGAGGACGCGCGGCCTTCCGAGAGGGTTTACGTTCCTTAGGCGGCATTACCCAGTCGTGTCCTCGCCAGGTGGCCGTGCCCGACCCCGATATGTCCTGTTGTGCTTGCAGTCTCGCACACCCACCCTAACCGCGAGGATCTTCCCTTGCACGGCGCCTGCGGTCACCGATTCGCAACGGGCTCGGGGAGTTGGGAACGTTCCAGGTGAGGCGCCGGCGGCACGGCGCGGTGATCGCCGTGCGGGGGCGTTCCGTCTCGGTAGGCTGGGCGGGTGACCGACTGCCTCTTCTGCAAGATCGTCGCCAAGGAGATCCCGGCCGAGGTCGTCCTGGAGACCGACCGGGCGCTCGCGTTCCGCGACATCAACCCGCAGGCCCCGACCCACGTGCTGGTCATCCCCAAGGAGCACCACGCCGACGCGGCGGCGCTGGCCGCGGCCGACGACGGGCTGGCCGACGACGTCCTCAAGGCCGCCCACGCCGTGGCCGTCCAGGAGGGCGTGGCCGACACCGGCTACCGCGTGGTCTTCAACACCGGGCCCGGCGCGGGCCAGACGGTCTTCCACGTCCACGCGCACCTGCTCGGGGGCCGTGGCCTGACCTGGCCCCCCGGCTGACGGCGGCCGGCCGATATTGACGAGAACGGTTCGCGTGGGCCCGGCTACCATGGGCGAAGAAGCACACACGAACAGACCGGGAGGCATCAGGCCGCTGGCCTGCCCATGTCCGAACTACATGAAACCCGCCGGACCGCACCTCCGACGCGCACACAGGCCAAGGTGCTGATTCCGGACGAATACCCGATGGTCAGCCTCCTGGGCTCCCGTGACGAGCTGCTGCGTGTCATCGAGAGCGCCTTCCGGGCCGACATCCACGTCCGAGGAAACGAGATCACCGTCACCGGCGGCCCCGACGAGAGCGGGGCCGTGGTGCGGCTGTTCGAAGAGCTCGTCGAAGTGCTCAGGAGCGGCGGCGAGCTCACGCCCGACGCGGTCGAGCGGAGCATCGCCATGCTCCGCATGACCTCCGACCGGCCGGCCGAGGTGCTCTCCCTCGACATCCTCTCCTCGCGCGGCCGGACGATCCGGCCCAAGACCGTCAACCAGAAGCGCTACGTCGACGCGATCGACAACCACACGATCGTGTTCGGGATCGGCCCGGCCGGCACCGGCAAGACCTATCTCGCCATGGCCAAGGCCGTGCGGGCGCTCCAGGAGAAGCGGATCAACCGGATCATCCTCACCCGCCCCGCCGTCGAGGCGGGCGAGCGGCTCGGCTTTTTGCCGGGCACGCTGTACGAGAAGATCGACCCCTACCTCCGGCCGCTGTACGACGCGCTGCACGACATGGTCGACCCCGACTCCATCCCCAAGCTGATGGCGGCGGGCACGATCGAGGTCGCGCCGCTGGCGTACATGCGGGGCCGCACCCTCAACGACGCCTTCATCATCCTCGACGAGGCCCAGAACTCCTCGGCCGAGCAGATGAAGATGTTCCTGACCAGGCTCGGCTTCAACTCCAAGATCGTGGTGACCGGCGACGTGACCCAGGTCGACCTGCCGTCGGGCACCACCAGCGGGCTGCGCGTCGTGCAGGAGATCCTCGACGGCATCGACGACATCCACTTCTCCCGTCTGACCAGCGCCGACGTGGTCCGTCACAAGCTGGTCAGCGAGATCGTGGACGCCTACGGACGCTACGACGCGCTCCAGGACGCGACGGGGTCCGCCAAGCCGATCCAGCACAGGGGCAAGCGGCGATGAGCATCGAGATCAACAACGAGTCGGGCGTCGCGGTCGACGAGGAGAACATCGTCCGCCTGGCCGCCCACGTGCTCGGCGAGATGGGCGTCAACCCGCTCGCCGAGATGTCCATCATGGTGGTCGACGAGAACGCCATGGCCGAGCTGCACGAGAAGTGGATGGGCGAGCCCGGTCCCACGGACGTCCTCGCCTTCCCCATGGACGAGCTGCGTCCGGGCGGCGGGGCGCGCGGCGACGGCGACGCGCCCGCCGATCCGGCGCTCCTCGGCGACGTGGTGCTCTGCCCGCAGGTGGCGGCCCGGCAGGCCGAGGAGGCCGGCCACTCCACCCGCGACGAGCTGGAGCTGCTGTGCACGCACGGCATCCTGCACCTGCTCGGCTACGACCACGCCGAGCCTGAGGAGCACAAGGAGATGTTCGGCCTGCAGGCGCGGCTGCTGGAGGCGTGGCAGGAGGTGCGCGACCCGCGGTGAACGCCTGGTTGCCCCTGGCCATCGCGCTCGTGGTGATCGGTGGCCTGATCGCCAGCGCGGAGACGGCTCTGACCCGCATCTCACGGGTGCGGGCGGAGGAGTTCGTGCGCGAGGCCAGGCGCGGCGCCGTGCGGCTCCAGGCCATCGTCACCGACCCGCCGCGCTACCTCAACCTGCTCCTGCTGCTCAGGCTGAGCTGCGAGCTGGTCGCCACGGTGATCGTCACGCTGCTGTGCATCGACCGGCTGGACGACCAGGGGTGGGCGTACGTGACGGCCGCGGCCATCATGATCGTGGTCAGCTACGTGATCGTCGGCGTATCGCCGCGCACCCTGGGCAGGCAGCACGCCGAGCCCATCGCGCTGGCCGGGGCGCCGATCGTCTACGGGCTGACCCGGATCTTCGGTCCGCTGCCCAAGCTGCTCATCCTGCTGGGCAACGCGCTCACCCCCGGCAGGGGGTTCCGCGAGGGCCCGTTCACCTCCGAGGCCGAGCTGCGTGACCTGGTCGACCTGGCCGAGGAGCGCCGGGTCATCGAGCCGGACGAGCGCGAGATGATCCACTCGGTGTTCGAGCTGGGTGACACGCTGGTGCGCGAGGTCATGGTGCCCCGTACCGACATGGTGTTCATCGAGCGTGGCAAGACGCTCAGCCAGGCCCTGTCGCTGGCGCTGCGCAGCGGCTTCTCCCGCATCCCCGTCGTCGGGGAGAACGAGGACGACGTCGTCGGCATCTCGTACCTCAAGGACATCATCCGCCGGGTGCACGAGTCGGGACAGGACGGCGGCGACGAGCGGGTCGACTCGATCATGCGACCGGCCACGTACGTGCCCGAGAGCAAGCCGATCGACCAGCTTCTTCGCGAGATGCAGGCGCGGCAGACCCACCTGGCGATCGTCATCGACGAGTACGGCGGCACGGCCGGGCTGGTGACGATCGAGGACGTCCTGGAGGAGATCGTCGGTGAGATCGCCGACGAGTACGACCAGGAGGCGCCCCGGGTCGAGCCCATGCCCGACGGAGGGCTGCGGGTCACGGCCCGCATGCCCGTGGACGAGCTGGGCGAGCTGTTCGACACGGAGATCGAGGTCGACGACGTGGAGACGGTCGGCGGGCTGCTGGCCCACGCGCTCGGCCGGGTGCCGATCGCCGGCTCGCAGGCGGAGGTCGCCGGGCTCCAGCTCACGGCCGAGAGCCTCGCGGGCCGCCGCAACCGCATCAGCACGGTCGTGGTGCGCCGGGTCACCCGGCGGGAGGACGAGACCGTCCCCGCCACCGCCGAGCACCAGGACTGATCGCCGCCCGCTCGCAGTGATGCGGCATTTGTTGGCAGTTGTGGCAAGTGTTCTACAAGCCATCTGCAAGCGGGATGCCCGAGTCTTGTCTCGACGCCCAGTGCGGAGGGCGTCAACGAGGGAAGCGTCCGAACGCCGGGTGGGGTTCGCGGCGGGAGGGCGCTCCCGGGGGGCGGCAACGTCTCGATCATCCTGATCGCGGCGTTGCTTGGCGTAAAGGGTGCTCTCGTCCGGAAAGCCGGACGAGAGCACCCTTTTAGCGTTTGAGGCTTTATTGGTAACTGTGGTGGGTTGTCCTGTTCGGCGCCCGGGGAGATCCGCGAGCGGAGGTAATCATGCGACGCGGACTGCGGATCATCGGGCTCACCACGGCCGCCGTGCTCCTGACCGGAGGCCTGGCGGCCTGCGGGGCGCGGCGAGGCGGCGAGCACACCAGCACGTACACCGGCTCGCGATCGAGCACCAGGGCGTCGGTCCGGCTGCACGCGCTGCTCGAACGGCCGGTGACGCTGCCGGACGGGTTCTCCCGCCGTCCCGGCCAGGCGTGGCGGGTGCCGTTCAGGGTGGCCGACCGCGACTGCCGCGCCGCCCTGGGGCCCGCCGGCGGGCGGGCGCCCCAGCAGGCGCTCACCGGCCAGGCGGCGGTCAGCTACCAGGGGGACGAGCTGGGCGAACAGGTCGCCGTGGGCCTGGCCCGCTACTCGGGCTCCGAGGCCGAGGACCACCTCGACGCGCTCGCCGACTCGCTGGCCCAGTGCCAGACCGTGCGGGCGCCCGGCGGCACGCGGCTCCGGCTGCGCTCCCTGCCGGTCGAGGCGTCCGGCGACGAGGCCGTGAGCGCCCGGCTGCGCGGGAAGCTGCGCGGGTACCCGTACACGATGGACGTGGTGCTCGCCCGCTCGGGCGACACGCTCGTCTCGATCGTCCACACCGGGATGGCCCGCGTCGAGCAGGAGAGCACCGAACGGCTGGTCGGCGCGGTCATGAAGATGGCCAGCGCCTAGTCTGGTGCCCGTGACTCTCGATCCCGAAGACAGCAAGATCATCACTTTGGCCCGCGCGGCCCGCGCCCGCAACGGCTCCGCCGAGGGCGCCGCGGTGCGCGACGAGACCGGCCGCACCTACTCCGCGACCGACGTCGCGCTCTCCGCGCTGCGGCTGTCGGCCGTGCAGGTGGCCGTCGCGATGGCCGTCTCCAGCGGCGCGCGATCCCTGGAGGCCGTCGCGCTCGTCACCGCCGGCGACGGCCCCGGCGCCGCCGACGAGGAGGTGGCGCGCGAGCTGGGCGTCAAGGCGCTGCTCGTGGCCGGTCCTGACGGCACCCTGCGGAGCTGACATGCCGATGTCGCCGTACCTCGCCGGGCTGCGCGCGAAGGTCGGCTCGGAGCTGCTGATGCTGCCGTCGGTGTGCGGGTGCGTGTTCGACGCGTCGGGGCGGCTGCTGGTGGCCCGCCACGGCGACGTCGGGCTGTGGGCCGCGCCCGGCGGCGGACTCGACCCGGGCGAGCGGCCCGAGGAGGCCGTGGTCAGGGAGCTGCGCGAGGAGCTGGGGGTCGAGGTCGAGGTACGCGGCGTGATCGGCGTGTACGGCGGCCCCGAGTTCCAGACCGTGTACCCCAACGGGCACCGGTGCGCGTACATGATCGCGGTGTACGGATGCGCGCTCACCTGGGGCGTTCCGGAGCCCGACGGCGACGAGATCACCGACTACCGGTGGGTCACCGAGGAGGAGCTCGCGGGGCTGGCGATGACGCCGTGGTCGCCCCGCGTGCTGCCCGAGGTGTTCGCCTGGTGGCGCGGGCAGACCCGTTGATGGGCCACAATGCACTATGTGACCTCGCCAGACAACCATCGCGCCGGATTCGCCTGCTTCGTGGGAAGGCCCAACGTCGGCAAGTCCACGTTGATGAACGCCCTGGTGGGCACGAAGATCGCGATCACCTCGTCCAAACCGCAGACCACCCGCAGGGTCATCCGCGGCATCGTCCACCGGCCCGACGCACAGATCGTCATCGTCGACACGCCCGGACTGCACCGGCCGCGCACCCTGCTCGGTGAGCGGCTCGACAGCCTGGTGCTGTCCACGCTGACCGAGGTCGACGTCATCGGGTTCTGCGTGCCGGCCAACGAGCCGATCGGCAAGGGCGACCGGTTCATCGCCGACAAGCTCGCCGCCGTCAAGGGCACCCCGGTCGTCGCCGTGGTGACCAAGTGCGACCTGGCCACCAAGGAGCAGATCGCCGAGCAGCTCCTGGCGGTGTCGCAGATCGCGGAGTTCGCCGCGATCGTGCCGGTGTCGGCCGAGCGGGGCGACCAGCTCGACGTGCTGGGCGACGTGCTGATCGAGCACCTGCCCGAGTCCCCGCCGCTCTACGAGGGCGGCCGGCT
Organism: Nonomuraea sp. NPDC050691; assembly: GCF_040654455.1. Classification (NCBI taxonomy): domain Bacteria; kingdom Bacillati; phylum Actinomycetota; class Actinomycetes; order Streptosporangiales; family Streptosporangiaceae; genus Nonomuraea; species Nonomuraea sp. NPDC050691. The sequence goes on along the minus strand of NZ_JBFAIA010000138.1, from coordinate 9,102 downwards.
CACCGACGAGCCCGAGCAGGTCCTGGTGGGCGAGCTGATCAGGGAGGCGGCGCTGGAGGGCGTCCGCGACGAGCTGCCGCACTCGATCGCCGTGGTGGTCGACGAGATGCTGCCCCGCGAGGGCCGCGACGACCTGCTCGACATCTACGCCCACATGTTCGTCGAACGGCCGTCGCAGAAGGCCATCGTCATCGGGCACAAGGGCGAGCGGCTGCGCGACGTGGGCACGCGGGCCCGCAAGCAGATCGAGGCGCTGCTCGGCACCAGGGTCTACCTCGACCTGCGCATCAGCGTCGCCAAGGACTGGCAGCGCGACCCCAAGCAGCTGCGCCGGCTCGGCTTCTACGACTGACCGGCGGAGACTGGCCGGCGTCGTGCGACCGGCCGGCGGCCGATCGGCTACCGGCCGGCGCCCCGGGAGCGGCGCGCGGTCGTCAGCAGGGAGAAGAGGATCAGCGCCAGCGAGCTGGCCAGCGCCGCGAACCACCCGTACCTGATGACCGGCCCCACCGACAGCATCCCGCCCAGGTCGAGCGAGACCCGGCCGGTCACGCCGCCCGGGTCGGCGGCGAACATCACCAGCAGCACGATCGCGAACGCCCCCGGAAGGGCCGCGAGCGCGGCCACCCACGGGCGGCGGCCCAGCAGCCCCGCCACCCCGAGCGCCAGCGCCACCAGCCCCGCGACGAGGGTGTAGACGCCGAGGCCGGCGTCGACGCCCCGCACGTCGCTGGTGAGACCGCCGCCGATGACGTCGCTCCTGGCCTCGATGCCCGCCCACGGCAGGACGGCGCAGATCACGAGCAGCGCCGCGGCCACGCTGACGGCCAGCGCGTAACCGCGCCTGCCGCGCCTGAAGGTGCCCGGCTGAAGGGGATCGGCCACACCGCCACCTTAGGACGGCGACGCCGCCCCGGCCAGGCCACGCGCGCGGGATTCGCCAGGCGGTGGCTCCCGGTCAGGAGAGGCTGCCCGCCCACTCCCTCGCCGTGCGGACGATCTCCTCCAGGTGGCCGCTGTGGGCGCCGTGCCAGTACACCTGGCCGCACACCCGGCACTGCCCGTACGCGTCGTAGCTGCGCCGCGTCCCCGCCTCCAGGCGCGCGGCGACCGCCTCCTTGTCGGCGGCGGTCAGCTCGCCGTTGCAGGCGGTGCAGCGCGTCCACGGCCGCAGCGGCGGCGAGAAGCGTTCCATCAGGTCGCGGAGCTGGTCCTGGGGCCGGGAGCCGCGCACGTACGCGCCCAGCCACAGGGCGCGGCGGCGCAGCAGGCCGCGGTCCTGGGTGAGCAGCACCCGCCGTTCCTGGTTGGCCTGGACGACGAGCGCCGGGTCGTCCATGTCGTTGTGGTAGGCCGCGTCGATGCCGAGCAGCCGCAGCCGCCGCGCCAGCGTGCCGAGGTGGACGTCCAGCAGGAACCGCGGCTCGCGGGGGAGCTGCTGGGGGCGCGGCACCGGGCCGACCTCGACGACGTCGCCGGCGGCGAGCTGGTGGGAGGGGCCCACTCCGCGGCCGTCGACGGTCATGGGGCCGACCTCGGTCAGGGGGATGCCGGCCGACTCGACGTGGTGCCCGAGGGTGGAGGTGCCGTCGGGCGTCACGTGCTGCCACTCCTGGCGGCGGCTCACGGGCAGGAACATCCTCAGGTCCGGAGCGATCCGGAGAAGTGCGTCCCGTTGGGTCATATCTCTCATTCTGCGTGATTCGATAGCGTGAGATCGTGCCGATGTCCCGCCGCGCCTTCCTCGCGCTCACCGCGCTCGCGGCCACGAGCTGCTCCTCGGCCGAGGACGAGGAGCACACGATCCGGCTGGCGACCGGGCTGGCGGGCGGGCCGTACGAGGTGCTCGGCGACCGGTTCGCGGCCGAGCTGCGGCGCGACGGCGTCGGGGTCCAGGTGTTCAAGACCGCGGCCAGCGTGCAGAACCTCCTGATGCTCGCCGACGGCCGCGCCGACGTCGGCTTCTCGCTGGCCGACAGCGCCGACGACGCGGTTCGGGTACGCCACCAGCCCGTCGCGGCGCTGGCCAGGATGTACATGAACTACGTCCACCTGGTCGTCCGCCACGACTCCGCGATCTTCGAGCCGAAGGACCTGGCCGGGCGGGTCGTCTCCATCGGCGCCGAGGGGTCGGGCACGGCCGTGACGGCCGGCCGGGTGCTGTCGGCCGCGGGCCTGCCGAGCGCGGGCACGCTCCGGCTCGGCCTGGACGCCTCCATCCTGGCGCTGCGCGAGGGGGACGTCGACGCGTTCTTCTGGTCGGGCGGCGTCCCGACCCCGGCGCTCGCCGCGACCGAGGGCATCAGGCTCGTCCCGCTGGACTCGCTGGTGCCGGTGCTGCGCCGCACGTACGGGCCGGTCTACGAACTGGCGGACGTCCCGGCCGGCGTGTACGCGGGGACGCTGCCCGTGCCGACCGTCGGCACCCCGAGCTACCTGATGTGCCGCCGCGACCTTGACGAGGACGCCGCCTACACCGTCACGGAGACGCTCTTCCGCGCCCGCGACCGGCTCCAGGCCCCCTCGGCGCCCGGCGGCCGGCTGGACAAGAGGTACGCCATCGGGACCGGCATCGTCCCGCTCCACCCGGGCGCGGCCCGCTACTACCGCTCCGTCTACGGCTGAGACCCCTCCAGAAGGGCTCAGCCGCTCACGTACGGCTCGGGCAGGCGCAGCTCCACCACCAGGCCGTGGGGGTCGGCGGACAGCAGCGACAGCGTCGCACCGCACGCCTTGGCCAGCTCGGCGGCGATCGCCAGCCCCAGCCCGCTGCCCGGCACGTTGGCGTGGCTGACCGAGCGCCAGAAGCGGCCGAGCGCGTCGGCCCGCTCCTCCTCGGCGAGCCCCGGCCCGTCGTCGGCGACCCGCAGCACCCCGTCGTGCAGCGTGACCGTCACCTTGCCGCCCGGCGGCACGAACTTCTGGGCGTTGTCGAGGGCGATGTCCGCGATTCTGGCCGCTGCCTCCGGCACGACCGACATTTCGGGTATGTCCACGTCGAGGGTGAGGTCCTGGGCCGCGTACACCTCGCGCCACACCCCGAGCCGGGGCCGCAGCTCGACCTTCTTGTCGTCGGCCACGGCGCCCGCCTCCACCCGGGCCAGCGCCAGCAGGTCCTCGACCAGCTCGGCCAGCCGGTCCAGCTCGGCCATGGCCTCCTCGAACTCGGCCGAGCCCTCGTCGCGCAGGTGCGGCTCCAGGTTCTCCAGCCGCAGCCCGAGCACGGTCAGCGGCGTGCGCAGCTCGTGGGAGGCGTCGGCGACGAAGGCCCGCTGCCGCTCCATCGCCCCCGACAGGGCGTCGGCCATCGCGTTGAACCGCTCCTCCAGCCGCCGCAGCTCCGTGGGCCCGACGCCCGGGTGGGCGCGGGCGTCCAGATGGCCCTCGGCGATGGCCCGCGTCGTGCGGTCGAGCTCGGTGACCGGCCGCAGGATCCAGCGGGCCAGCCGGCGCGCCGCCAGCACGCCGTACGCCAGCGCGATCAGGGACCCGAGCGCCAGCGCCCCCCACACCATCCCGACGTCCAGCCGGGCCCGGTCGGTGCGGGCCTGGAGCAGCACCGCGCCCGAGAGCTGGGCGTCGCGGCCCGCCGGCTCGGCCAGCAGCACGGTGGCCGGGCCGAACGGATCGACCGTGGGCAGGTCCTCGGTGGTGCGGCCGGACAGCGCGAGGCGGGTGGGCTCGGTGTCGCCGGTCTCGAACCGGCCGGCCGTGACGAGGACGCGGCCGTTGCGGTCGCGCACCCGCACGGCCGCGCCGTACAGCTCGGCGTAGCGGACCACCTCGGACGTCAGGCTCGTGTGGTCGCCGTCGCGGGCCGCCTGGTCGGCCAGCTCGGCGAAACGGGTGGCGTCGGCGCGGCGGTCCAGCAGCAGCCGGTTGGTGCGGTGGGAGGCGTAGGAGAGGGCCAGGGGCACGGCCAGCGCCGTGATGAGGATCGCGATCAGCGTGGTGAACGTGATCACCAGGCGGGAGTTCACGTGAAGGAGCCCAGGCGGTAGCCCGTGCCGCGCAGCGTCTCGACCAGGCCCGGCCGGCCGGTCTTCGAGCGCAGGCCCGCGACGTGGACGTCGAGCGAGCGGGACGCCGACAGCAGCGGGTCGCCCCAGACCTCGTCGAGGATCTCCTCGCGGCTGCGCACCACGCCCGGCTCACGGGCCAGCAGGGCCAGCACGTCGAACTCGCGCCGGGTCAGCGTCACCGCCGCCCCCGCCACGGTGACCTGCCGGGCTTCGAGGTCGATGCGGACGTCGCCGACGCTCACCACCTGCCCGCGGTCGGGCATCGGCCGGGTGCCGCGCCGCACGACGGCCTCCATCCTGGCCATCAGCTCCACCGTGCGGAACGGCTTGACCAGGTAGTCGTCGGCCCCCGAGCGCAGACCGCGCAGCACCTCGCGCTCCTCGGTCCGGGCGGTCACCACGATCACCGGCACCGCCGACACGCGGCGCAGGCGGCGCAGCACGTCGAGACCGTCCATGTCGGGCAGGCCCAGATCCAGCAGGACAAAGTCGACGCCCCCCGCGAGGCGGAGGGCGTCGACGGCCAGCCCCGCCCGCGCGACCTGGTGGCCGTGGCGGGCGAGGGCCGTGGTGAGCGCGGAGGCGAGCCGATCGTCGTCTTCGACCAGGAGAACTCGCATGTCGCCCAGACTAGAGGCGAATCGGGACCGATTCCGCTTCGCCGGCCTTCTGCTCGGCCCGGCTGAGAGCGGCGTCGCGGGTCTCGCGCATGGTCAGGTACACGGCCAGGGACACCGCGGCGCAACCGGAGACGTACCAGTAGAAGCCGGACTCGATGCCGCTGCTCTTGAACCACAGGGCCACGTACTCGGCGGTGCCGCCGAACAGGGCGTTGGCGATCGCGTACGGCAGGGCCACGCCGAGCGCCCGGATGTTGGTCGGGAACAGCTCGGCCTTCACCACCGCGTTGATCGAGGTGTAGCCGGTGATGATGATCAGGCCGAGCAGCGAGAGGACGAAGCCGCCGAGGAAGCCGTCCACACTGGACAGCGCCGTCATGAGGGGCACGGTGCCGAGCAGCGAGCCGATGCCGAACGTGATGAGCAGCGGCCGGCGGCCGATGCGGTCCGACAGCGAGCCGGCCAGCGGCTGGAGGAGCATGAAGACGAACAGCGCGCAGAAGCTGACCAGGGTGGCGGTCTGCTTGGGCAGGCCCGCGGTGTTGGCGAGGTACTTCGTCAGGTAGGTCGTGTAGGTGTAGTACGCGACCGTGCCGCCCATGGTGAGGGCGATGACGAGCAGCGCCTCCTTCTTGTGCGCCATCAGGGCCTTGATCGTGCCGCGGCTCTTGTCGCCGCCCTCGCCCTCGCTCTCCTCCTCGTCGTAGGCCTCGGTCTCCAGGAGGTTGCGGCGCAGGTAGAACACCACCGCCGCGCCCAGGGCGCCGATGACGAACGGGATGCGCCAGCCGTAGGACTTGAGGACCTCCTCCGACATGGTGTTCTGCAGGATGATCTGCAGGCCCAGGCCGACGAGCTGACCGGCGGTCATCGAGACGTACTGGAAGCTGGAGGCCAGGCCGCGCTTGCCGGGAGGCGTGGCCTCGGTGAGGTAGGTGGCGCTGGCGGCGTACTCACCGCCGACCGACAGACCCTGCAGGAGGCGCGCCACCAGCAGGACGACGGCGCCGAAGTAGCCGACGGCCTCGTACGTCGGTGCGATGGCGATCAGCAGGGCGCTGGCCGACATCAGCGTGACCGTGAGCGTGAGCGCCGCCTTGCGGCCCTTCCTGTCGGCGTAGCGGCCGAGAAGCCAGCCGCCGACCGGCCGCATGAAGAAGCCCACGGCGAAGATGCCGGCCGTGTTCAGCAGCTGGGCGGTCGAGTTGCCGGAGGGGAAGAAGGAGGCGGCGAAGTAGATCGCGAAGCTGCTGTAGACAAACCAGTCGTACCACTCGACCAGATTGCCGATGGAGCCGCCGATGACCGCCTTCCACGGCACTTTGGGTGTGCTCACTGGTGTACCTCCTGGGGGGAGTAGTTGCAGGCCAGAGCCTCGCCGCAGAAGGATGTTCGAACAAGGGGAGGAGGCCGATATCTAACGCACGCTTAACATCGAGGAAACGTGGGGGTGACGGGCCGCCCCCTCCCATCCGGCCGTTGAGCAGGGCTTCTACTGCCGGTAGCCCTCGACCTCCGAGGCCGGGCGGGCGCTGGCGGCGTCCGGGTCCTCACCGGCGCCGCGGCGGGCCCGGCGCTGCCTCAGCAGGTCCCAGCACTGGTCCAGGGCCGTCTCCAGCTCCTTGACGCGGGCGTTCTCCTCCTCGGAGGTGACCTCGCCCGCCGACAGCTTGCCGCGCAGCTCGTGCTCCTCGGAAACGAGGGCGCTGATCCGGCTCAGAATCTCGTCGTCACGCATGTCGGAGACTCTACTGAGTACGTGATAGAAAGCGCCCTATGTCTGGTATCGCGCTGGTAAGGAAGCCCGGCCCCCGTATCGCCGAGGGGCTCGTCACCCACATCGAGCGCGAACCCGTCGATCCCGAGCGCGCGCTCGTCCAGCACGAGGGGTACGTGGCCGCCCTCGCCGGGGCCGGCTGGACGCCGGTCCACGTCGAATCGGCCGACGACCTGCCCGACGCCCCGTTCGTCGAGGACACCGTCGTGGTCTGCGGGCGGCTGGCCGTGCTGACGCGCCCGGGCGCCCCCGAGCGGCGGCCGGAGGTGGCCGCGGTGGAGGAGGCGGTGCGGGGGCTCGGCCTCAGCGCCGTGCGCGTCACCCGCCCCGGCACGCTGGACGGCGGCGACGTCCTCCAGGTGGGCCGCGCCGTGTACGTCGGCCGCTCGGCGCGGACCAACGACGAGGGCATCGCCCAGCTCGCCGCGCTGCTGCCGGAACGGCAGGTACGGCCCGTGGACCTCGACGGCGTGCTGCGCCTCAAGTCCGCCGTCACCGCGCTGCCCGACGGCACCCTCATCGGCGACCCCGCCCGCGTCGACCTCACCGGCCTGCCCGAACCCGCCGTCCTGCTCGAACCCGAGGAGGAGGCCGGCGCGCACGTCGTCCTCCTCGGCGGCGACCGCGTCCTCATGGCCGCCTCCGCCCCCCGCACCGCCGACCTGCTCGTCCGGCGCGGGCTCGACGTGACGACCGTGGACATCTCCGAGTTCGAGAAGCTGGAGGGCTGCGTCACCTGCCTGTCCGTCCTCGTCCCCTTCTCCTGACATCTCAGCGTCTTCTCCTGGCATCTCAGCATCCGAGATGCGGGACGGCGCACGGCGAGACGTCTGGTAGCGTGCTTGGCATGCTGCGCGGACTCCTTCTTAGCCGCCGCGGCGGGGGCCTCTAGGCCGGCTCCCTCGCCGCGGGGCGAGTCATGCGCGTCGGCCGTTCGCCATCGACCGACGAGGAGCACAGATCATGACCGCTCAGCAGCCCACCTCCATGCCGTTCCATCGTTACCAGCCGTTCGAGCCGGTACGCCTGACCGACCGCACGTGGCCCGATCAGGTGATCACCAAGGCGCCCCGCTGGTGCGCGGTCGACCTGCGCGACGGCAACCAGGCGCTCATCGACCCGATGGACTCCCACCGCAAGCTGCAGATGTTCGAGCTGCTCGTGCGCATGGGCTACAAGGAGATCGAGGTCGGCTTCCCGGCCGCCAGCCAGACCGACTTCGACTTCATCCGCCAGATCATCGACGAGGGCCGCGTGCCCGACGACGTCGTCATCCAGGTGCTGACGCAGGCCCGGCCGGAGCTCATCGAGCGCACCTTCGAGGCGATCGAGGGCGCCAAGCAGGCCATCGTCCACCTGTACAACTCCACCTCCACCCTGCAGCGCCGGGTCGTCTTCGGCCAGGACAAGGACGGCATCACCGCGATCGCCGTCGAGGGCGCCAAGCTGGTCAAGAAGCTCGCCGACGCCACCGACGTCGACGTGTACTTCCAGTACTCCCCGGAGTCGTTCACCGGCACCGAGCTGGAGTACGCGGTCGAGGTGTGCGACGCCGTCAACGACGTGTGGCAGCCCACCCCCGACCGCAAGGTCATCATCAACCTGCCCGCCACCGTCGAGATGGCCACCCCCAACGTCTACGCCGACCAGATCGAGTGGATGCACCGCAACCTGCGCCACCGCGACTCGATCGTGCTGTCGCTGCACCCGCACAACGACCGGGGCAGCGCCGTGGCCGCCGCCGAGCTGGGCTACATGGCGGGGGCCGACCGCATCGAGGGCTGCCTGTTCGGCAACGGCGAGCGCACCGGCAACGTCTGCCTGGTCACGCTGGGCATGAACCTGTTCTCCCAGGGCGTCGACCCCGAGATCGACTTCAGTGACATCGACGAGATCCGCCGCGTCACCGAGTACTGCAACCAGCTGCCCGTGCACCCGCGCCACCCGTGGGGCGGCGAGCTGGTCTACACCGCCTTCTCCGGCTCCCACCAGGACGCCATCAAGAAGGGTTTCGAGCACCTGGAGAAGGACGCGCGGGAGGCGGGCGTGCCCGTCGACGACTTCGCCTGGGCGGTGCCGTACCTCCCGATCGACCCCAAGGACATCGGCCGCTCCTACGAGGCGGTCATCCGGGTCAACAGCCAGTCCGGCAAGGGCGGCGTCGCCTACATCATGAAGGCCGACCACCAGCTCGACCTGCCGCGCCGGCTGCAGATCGAGTTCTCCAAGGTCGTGCAGGCCCGCACCGACAGCGAGGGCGGCGAGATCAGCCCGGCCGCCATGTTCGAGATCTTCCAGGACGAGTACCTCCCCAACCCGGCCAACCGCTGGGGCCGGCTCGGCCTGATGGCGCACCGCCACGAGTCGGTGGCCGACGACGTCGACCGCATCAGCGCCGACGTGCGGGTCGACGGCGAGATCCGGGAGGTCGCCGGCTCCGGCAACGGCCCCATCTCGGCGTTCATCGACGCGATCGCCCGCATCGGCGTCCGGGTGCGCGTCCTCGACTACGTGGAGCACGCGCTCAGCGCCGGCTCCGACGCCAAGGCCGCCTCGTACGTGGAGTGCGAGATCGACGGGCAGGTGCTGTGGGGCGTCGGCATCGACGCCAGCACCACCACGGCCGCCCTCAAGGCCGTCATCTCGGCCGTCAACCGCGCCTCCCGCTGACCCGGCGGGTTCA
>NZ_JBFAIA010000137.1:0-22382 GCF_040654455.1 Nonomuraea sp. NPDC050691 | reverse complement strand
GCTGGAGCCCGAGACGACGACCAAGGGGCCGGTGTCGACCATTGTTCTGAACCTGAGGAGCGGATTCGGCGACATGGAGGTGCGCCGTGCCGCGTGAGCATGAGGCGGACGACGAGCTGGAGCCGGTGCGGAGCACCCATCGCACGGACTGGATGGCGCTGCTCAGCGGCATGCTGTTCGTGGCGCTCGGCGCGCTGGTGCTGACGGGCGCGCTGAAGGACCCGCTGGCGCTGGTGGGGCTGGTGGTGGTCGGGCTGGGCTTCTCGGGCCTGGTCGCGGTGATCGCCAGGGTCGCCCGGGGCCGCTGAGCGATCACCGGCCGGCGGGCGCGAAACGGCCCTGAGCGGGCGGGACGCCGGCTCCTCGGGGTCGTAGGAACGAGTGGTGCGGGGTAAGTGAACCCTTGACCGGGAAAAACCCCGGCGTAATTTGGCATTTATCCACTCATTCCCCCCTGCTTCGAGGGAGGACGTATGCCCCGCATCACCATCACCGTCGATGGGGTCAGGTACGAGGAGGACGTGGAGCCGCGGCTCCTCCTCGTCCACCTCCTACGGGAGCGGCTGGGCAAGACCGGCACACCCATCGGCTGTGACACCAGCAACTGCGGAGCCTGCACCGTGATGCTGGACGGCAGGAGCGTCAAGAGCTGCTCCGTCCTCGCGGTCCAGGCCGACGGCTGCGACGTCGTCACGATCGAGGGCCTCGGCGCGGACGGGTCCATGCACCCGATGCAGCGGGCCTTCCACGAGGAGCACGCGCTGCAGTGCGGCTACTGCACGCCGGGCATGGTCATGGCGGCGATCGACCTGCTCAGGGACGACCCCGACCCGTCGGAGGAGACGATCCGGCACGGCCTGGAGGGCAACCTGTGCCGGTGCACCGGCTACTGCAACATCGTGCGCGCGGTGAAGCGGGGCGCACAGGAGATGGGGCGGGAGGTGAGGACGCCATGACCGAGCTGGACGCCGGACTGGTCGGCGAGCAGATCGCGGAGAGCGGCCAGATCGCGGAGCCGGACGGCCGCGGGGAGATCGGCCGGGCCCGGCGGCGCAAGGAGGACGCCCGGCTGCTCACCGGGCACACCAGGTGGACCGACAATCTCCAACAGCCGGGCATGGTGCACGTGATGTTCCTGCGCAGCCCGATGGCGCACGCCCGGATCACCCGGGTGGACGTGTCGGCCGCGCGGGAACTCCCCGGGGTGCTCGCGGCCTACAGCGGCCAGGACTTCGCGGACGAGCAGGGCAGCCTGCCGTGCGCCTGGCCGGTGAGCGAGGACATCGTGATCCCCGACCACCCGCCGATGGCGGTGTCGGAGGTGCGCTACGTCGGCGAGGCCGTGGCCTGCGTGGTGGCCTCCGACCGCTACCGGGCGGCCGACGCCCTGGAGGCGATCGAGGTCGACTACGAGCCGCTGCCCGCGGTCATGGACATGCACGACGCGCTCATCCCGGGCAGCCCGAAGGTGCACGAGAGCGGCAACAAGGCGTTCAGCGCCACGATCACCTCCGGCGACGTGGAGGCCGCCTTCCGGGACGCGCCGGTGGTCATCGACCGGACGTACATCCAGCAGCGGCTGATCCCGAGCGCGATGGAGCCGCGCGCGGTGCTCGCGAGCACCGACGGCGACTCGTTCACGCTCTGGTCGTCCACGCAGATCCCGCACGTGCTGCGGGTCATGCTGGCGGTCACCACGGGCATCCCCGAGCACAGGCTGCGGGTGATCGCGCCGGACGTGGGCGGCGGGTTCGGCTCGAAGCTCCAGGTGACGGCCGAGGAGGTGCTGTGCCTGCTGCTGACCCGCCGGCTCGGCCGCCCGGTCAAGTGGAGCGAGTCGCGCACGGAGGGCAACCTGACGGTCCACCACGGCCGTGACCAGATCCAGCACATCCGGCTGGCGGCCGAGGCCGACGGCCGCATCCGGGGCCTGCGGGTGGAGCTGCTGGCCGACATGGGCGCCTACCTCATGCTCGTCACCCCCGGGGTGCCGATGCTGGGCTCGTCGATGTTCAACGCGATCTACAAGATGGACGCCTACGAGTTCGCCTGCACGGGTGTCTTCACCACGAAGATGCCGACCGACGCCTACCGGGGCGCGGGCCGGCCGGAGGCGACGTACGCCATCGAGCGCGTCATGGACGAGCTGGCCGCCGAGCTCGGGATCGACCCGCTGGAGGCGCGGCGGCGCAACTGGATCCGGCACGACGAGTTCCCGTACACCACGATCTCCGGCCTGACCTACGACTCGGGCAACTACGAGGCGGCCACGGAGCGGGCCATGGCGTTGTTCGGCTACGACAAGCTGCGGGCCGAGCAGGTGGACCGGCGCGACAGGGGCGACCCGGTGCAGCTCGGCATCGGCGTCAGCACCTACACCGAGATGTGCGGCCTCGCGCCGTCGCGCATGCTCGGCATGGCCAACTACGGCGCCGGCGGCTGGGAGCACGGCTCGGTGCGCATGCTGCCCACCGGCAAGGTCGAGGTCGTCACCGGCACCTCGCCGCACGGGCAGGGGCACGTGACGTCGTGGAGCCAGATCGCCGCCGACGCGCTCGGCGTGCCGTTCGACGACATCACGGTGCTGCACGGCGACACGGCCGTCGCGCACAAGGGCATGGACACCTACGGCTCGCGCTCGCTGGTCATCGGCGGGGTCGCGGTGCTCCAGGCGTGCGAGAAGGTCAAGGACAAGGCCAGGAAGCTGGCCGCCCACCTGCTGGAGTGCTCGCCGGACGACCTGGAGTTCGAGGCCGGGGCGTTCAAGGTGCGGGGCACCGGGGCGAGCAGGACGATCCAGGAGCTGGCGTTCGCCGCGTTCACGGCGCACGACCTGCCCGAGGGCGTCGAGGCGCGGCTCGACGCCGACGCGACGTACGACCCGGAGAACTACTCCTTCCCGCACGGCACCCACCTGTGCGCGGTCGAGGTGGACACCGAGACGGGCATGATCAGGATCCGCTCGTACGTGGCGGTGGACGACGTCGGCAAGGTCGTCAACCCGCTGATCGTCGAGGGGCAGGTCCACGGCGGCATCGCGCAGGGCGTCGCCCAGGCACTGTTCGAGGAGGCGGTGTACGACGCGGACGGCAACCTGCTGACCGCGACGATGGCCGACTACCTGCTGCCGTCGGCGGCCGACCTGCCGGCCTTCACGACGGACCGCACCGAGACGCCCTCCACGGGCAACCCGCTGGGCGTCAAGGGCGTGGGCGAGGCGGGCACGATCGCCTCCACCCCGGCCGTCGTGAACGCGGTCGTGGACGCGTTGCGCCCGCGCGGCGTCCACGACGTCCAGATGCCCTGCACGCCGGAGCGCGTGTGGCGCGCGGTCCAGGGAGCCCGGGGAGGAGCACGGTCATGATCCCTGCACGGTTCGACTACCTGCGCGCCGGCTCGCTGGAGGAGGCGTGCCAGGCGCTGGCCTCCGACGAGGACGCCAAGGTGCTGGCGGGCGGTCAGTCGCTGCTGCCGCTGCTGCGGCTCCGGCTGTCGTACCCGACGACGCTGGTCGACATCGGCCGGCTGCCCGAGCTGTCGGGCATCGAGGACCGGGGCGACCACGTCCACATCGGCGCCATGACCACGCACGACGAGGTGATGCGCTCGCCCGTCGTCGGCGCGGCCTGCCCGCTGGTGGCGATGGCGACCGCCACGGTGGCCGACCCGGCCGTGCGGCACCGCGGCACGTTCGGCGGCTCGCTGGCGCACGGCGACCCGGCGGGTGACCTGCCGGCCGTGGTGCTGGCGCTGGACGGGGTGTTCGTGGCCCGTTCGGAGCGGGGCGAGCGGGACATCCCGGCCGCGGAGTTCTTCGTGGACTACCTGGAGACGTCGCTGCGGCCGGGCGAGATCCTGGCCGGAGTGCGGATCCCGAAGCTCGGCGAGGGCTGGGGCTACCACTACGAGAAGTTCCACCGGACCGCTCAGGCCTGGGCGATCGTGGGCGTGGCCGCAGCCGTCAAGCGCTCGAACGGGGCCATCCAGGAGGCGCGCGTCGGCCTGACCAACATGGGCTCGACGCCGTCGCGGGCCCGCGCGGTCGAGGCCGCGCTGCGGGGCGTGGAGATCGGCGAGCAGGTACGGCCGGCCTGCGAGGCGGCGGCCGAGGGCACCTCGCCCCCGGCGGACCTGCACGCGCAGCCCGACTACCGCCGGCACCTGGCCAAGGTGCTGACCTACCGCGCGATCGGCAAGGCCGCCGGGGCGCCCTGACGCGAGCGGAGGCGTCCCTTCCCGGGCGCCTCCGTCCGGACGTGAAGTCGAAGGTGAGGAGCGTTCCGATGGCGATGCGGTTCGAGCACGAGTTCACCGTCCCGGTCCCGGTCGAGCAGGCATGGGCGGTGCTGCTCGACGTCGAGCGCGTGGCGCCGTGCCTTCCCGGCGCGACCCTCGACGTCTTCGAGGGCGACGAGTTCACCGGCCGGATGAAGGTCAAGGTGGGGCCCATCACCGTCACCTACCGCGGCTCGGCCCGGTTCGAGGACGTGGACAAGGATGCCCACACCCTCACGATCAAGGGGGCGGGCAAGGAGGCGCGCGGGGCCGGCACGGCCTCGGCCACGGTCAAGGCCCGGCTGACCCCGGCCGGGGGCGGCACCACCACCGTGGCGGTGGAGACGTCGTTCCAGGTGACGGGGCGGCCCGCGCAGTTCGGGCGCGGGGTCATGGCGGAGGTGGGCCAGAAGCTGATCGACAGGTTCGCGGCGAACCTGGCCGAGCTGCTGACCGAGCCGTCCCACGAGACTCCTCCCGTGGCGGCGGTCCCGGCCGCCGAGGCGGTCCCAGGTCCCGGGCCCGGCCCCGTGAGCGCGGAGGAGCGGGCCGGGGAGCGGCATCTCACCGCGGTCCCCGAGCCGGAGCCGGAGCTGCGGCCGGCGGGCACGCTGCGCACCTCGCGCAGCGCCGACGAGGAGGCCCTGGACCTGCTGGAGATCGCCGGCGCGCCGCTGCTGAAGCGGCTCGCGCCCGTCGCGGGCGCGCTGGTGGCGCTCGCGTTCGCGATCTGGCTGATCAGGCGGCTGATGCGGTAGATCGGACGGCGCCCTCGACCGGCTGATGCGATAGATATCGCCAAATCACCTTAAACCCGGACAAGTTACGCCGAACTCCGGGAATCCCCTCCCCACGTGACGCTCTCACGGGGGAGGCGGCATGCCGGACTGCACGGTCGTCGTGATCACCTACAACGACGCGGCCCGCCTGCCCCGGGCCGTGCGCTCCGTCCTCCGCCAGACGCAGCGCGACCTGGAAGTGATCATCGCCGACGACGCGAGCACGGACGACACCGCGCGCGTGGCCGCGGAGCTCGTACGGGCCGACCCGCGCGTGCGCCACCTGCGCCGGGAGGTCAACAGCGGCGGCTGCGGCGCCCCGCGCAACGACGGCCTGGACGCCGCGGCCTCGCCGTACGTCATGTTCCTCGACAGCGACGACGAGCTGCCCCGGCACGCCTGCAAGAGCCTGCTCGCCGAGATCCGGCGCACCGGCGCGGACTTCGTCTCCGGCCAGATCTCGCGCCTGTACGAGTGGACCGGCCGGACGGAGCCCTACTACCCCGAGCTGTTCGCCGCCCGGAGGGTCGTGGAGGGCATCCGCGAGGAGCCCCGGCTGTTCCTCGACTCGTTCACCACCAACAAGCTCTACCGCGTGTCCTTCCTGCGCGAGCACCGGCTGCGCTTCCCCGAGGACATCCACTACGAGGACCACGTCTTCGCCACCGAGGCGTACGCCGTCGCCCGCCGCTTCGCCGTCGTGCCCTGGCCCGTCTACCTGTGGCACCGGGTGCGCGACGGCTCGTCCGGCTCGCCCAGCATCTCGCTCCGCATCCGCGAGATGGAGAACGTGCGCCACCGGCTCGTCGCCGCCTGGCGCAGCGACGACGTGCTGCGCGCGCACGGCCTGGCCGGCCTGGTGCCGGACCGGCAGGAGCGGTTCCTGCGCCAGGACCTGCGCGTCTACCTCAACCCTTTGCCCCGGCGCGAGCGGGTGTGGGTCAAGGAGTTCGCCGCGCTCGTCCGGCCGTACATGGAGCGGATCCCGGCCGAGGTGGTCGACCGGCTCGACCCGATGACGCGGGTGTGCTGCCACCTCATCCTGGAGGACCGGATCGACGACCTCATGGTGGCCGCCGGCTCGCTGACCGGCCACCGCCCCCCGCCGCGGGCCGCGGTCCGGGCCGACGGGCGGACGTACTGGGGCACCACGGTCTCCCCCGGCATGGACATCACCTCCCTGCGGCTGGCCGAGCTGCCCTTCAGCGCGAGCCGCCTGCGGCACGAGGTGACGGAGCTGTCCGCCGACGGGGAGCGGGTGCGCATGACCGTGCACACGTACGACCCGTTCGGCGTGCTGCCGGTGGAGTGGCGGGCCTGCCTGCGGCTCGGCCGCGAGCAGGTGCCGATCCGGCCCGTCCCGTCGGGCGAGGGCGGCTACACCACCGAGGTGGACTTCACGGTGCGGCGGGGCTGCGAGCCGCGCATCGCCTTCACCAGCCTCGCGACCGGCCACACCACCTGCGACCGGCTCATCGTCCATCCCGGCGCCGAGCCGATCGACCTGCGCCGGGTACGGCTCGAAGCGTGCGGCCACACCGCGTACCTGCGTGCCCGCGAGCACAGGAGCATCCGCTCGCTGCCGCGGCGGATCGCCCGCAGGCTGCTGAGGATCGCCGGCCGGCCGCGCCACAAGCTGCTGGCCTACCGCGCGCTGACCATGCTGCTGCCGGCGCGCCGCGACCTCGCGCTGTTCGAGTCGGACGTCGGCAAGGGCTGCACGGGCAGCCCGCGCGCCGTCCACGACGAGATCAGGAGGCGCGGCCTGCCCGTCGAGACGGTCTGGTCGGTGGCCAGGGGCCGGGGCGACGTCCCCGCCGGCGCGCGGACGGTGCGCCGCGGGAGCTGGCGCTACGTCTGGACGCTGGCCCGCGCCGGCATCTGGGTGGACAGCCACGGCTTCCCCCTCGACTACCCGAAGCCACGCCGTACCCGCTATCTGCAGACCTGGCACGGCCAGGGCATCAAGTCCATCGGCTTCGACGCGCCCGACCTGCGCTCCGACTTCGACCGGCCGCGCGAGGTGTGGCGCGCCGCGGTCGCCCGCTGGGACGCGCTCGTCTCCCCCAGCGAGGAGTTCTCGCGGCTGTTCGCCCGCGCCAACGGCTACACCGGCCCCATCCTGCGGTACGGCACGCCGCGCTGCGACGCGCTGGTCCGCGGGGTGCCGAGGACCGACGTCCACGCCCGGCTGGAGATCCCGCCGGACCGCAGGATCCTGCTGTACGCGCCCACCTACCGTGACCGGGCCATGGGCGGGGGCGCGTCGGTCAGGGCCGACCTGGCGCTGATGGCCGAGGAGCTGGCCGACGAGTGGGTGGTGATTCTGCGCACCCATCCGGTCGAGCGGTACACGGTGCCGGAGCACCTGCGGTACTTCGTCCGACCGGCGGGGACCTATCCCGAGGTCAACGATCTGATGCTGGCCTCCGACGCGCTGCTGACGGACTACTCGTCGGTGATGTGCGACTACGCGATCACGGGGAAGCCGATGCTGTTCCTCATCGACGACTGGGACGACTACCGGCTGCGCGAGCGCGGGGTGTACCACGACCTGCCGGCGATCGCCCCGGGGCCATGCGTGACGACCACCGGGGAGCTCATCGACCGCCTGCGTGACCTGCCCGGCGTCCACGCCTCCTACGCGTCCCGGTACGCGGCCTTCCGCGACCTGTGGTGCGCCGACGAGCGGGGCGACGCGGCGTCCCGGGTCGTGACGGCCTTCTTCGGCGACGCCGGCCGCGGCGGCGGTTCCGGAACGGGCCGAGCCGCGTGAACGTCGTCTTCGCGTGCCTGGACGCCGACACGCTCGGCGGGATCCAGCGGGTCACGCACACCCTCGCGCAGGGCCTGGCCGAGCGGGGCCACGACGTCCGGGTGATCGGCCTGCACCGCTCCGCCGCGCC
Organism: Nonomuraea sp. NPDC050691; assembly: GCF_040654455.1. NCBI lineage: Bacteria > Bacillati > Actinomycetota > Actinomycetes > Streptosporangiales > Streptosporangiaceae > Nonomuraea > Nonomuraea sp. NPDC050691. The sequence continues at coordinate 14,422 of NZ_JBFAIA010000137.1, read as the reverse complement.
GTTCCGGTACGTGGCCGAGCCCCGCTACCGGCGGCACCTGGTCAGCCGGGCGCCGTCGGGCCGGTCCGGCCGCCTGGCGCGGGCGCGGGCCGACCGGCGCCTGGCCCGGCTGCTGCGGGCCTGCTCGCCGGGGTTCGCGGTGCTGACCTCGCCGAGCGTGGTCGCCCGGGTGGCGCCGCTGCTGCCGCACGCGCTCCACTCGATCGGCCAGTACCACGGCTCGTACGAGCACGCGGGCGGCTGCTGGCACCTGGGCTCCATCCGCCGTCACTACCCGGGGCTCGACCAGGCGGTGTTCCTGAGCGAGGACGACGCCTGGCGCTTCTCCGAGGAGGCGCTGCTGCCCAACACGTGGTCCCTGCCGAACCCGCTGTCCGCCTGGCCGGAGCGGGTCTCCACACTGGAGGCCCCCCGCGTGCTGGGCGTGGGGCGCCTGGAAGGGGTCAAGAGGTTCGACCGGTTGATCACCGCGTTCGCCGCCTCGGGAGCGCCGCGGCCCTGGGAGCTGCACCTCGTCGGCGACGGCTCCGAGCTGGACCGGCTGCGTGCGCACGCCGCCCGCGAGGGCGTGGCGGACCGGGTGGTGTTCCGGGGACGGGTGCCCGCCGAGCGGATGCCCGGCGAGTACCTGGCCGCCTCGCTGGTGGCGCTGACCAGCGAGCACGAGGGGCTGCCGCTCACGCTGCTGGAGGCGGCGGCGCACGGGGTGCCCGGGGTGGCGTTCGACGTGTCGGGCGGGGTGCGGGAGGCGGGCCCGGTGCTGGTCCCGCCGGGCGACACCGGTGCGTTCGCCCTGGAGCTGGGCCGGCTCGCCGGCTCGCCCCGGGAGCGGCGGCGGCTCGGCGCCGCCGCCCGCGCCCGGGCCGAGGCGTTCCGCCTCGACCGCGTGCTGGACGCCTGGGAAACCCTGTTCGCCCACGTCACGCGCTGACGTCGTGGGCGAGGCCGCCCGTCAGGCGGTGACGGACGGGCGCGCCCCGTCGGCGTGCTGCGGCGGCAGCCCGGCCAGCGACCGCTGGCCCGAGGTGAGCAGCGCCGCCACGGGCCCCGGCTCGCGCAGCCGCTGGATGCGGTCGCGCAGGCGCTTGCGCGACCGGCTGGCCTTGCGCTTCTGCATGACCCGCTGGAGGGTCGCGATGTGCTCCTTCGAGGGCGCAGGCGCGCCGCTGAGCTCGTACCCGTTGGCCACCAGCCGGTCGCCGAGCGCCTGCTCGGCCAGCGCGATCTCCCAGCCCTCCAGCCGGTTGGTCCAGCTCCCGACGCGGGTGCGCATCACGTCGCCGTGGGTGTTGCTGTGCCAGACCTTGTGCACGGGCACGGCAACCTGGGCCGCCTCGCGCGGCGAGACCATCGCCGGGTCGAAGTCCTCCTCCAGGAAGAGGCAGAGCTTCTTCAGCTCGGTCGACGGATCGTCGGTCAGGTCCTCGTAGCGCAGCTCGTAGTAGGTGTCGGCGGGCAGCGTGCGGCGCAGCTTGACGCCCGCGTCGATCGCCTCGGCCCAGGTGGAGATGGCGTGGAAGGAGTTGTGGGTGTACCAGGGCATCTCCTTCAGTGAGGAGACGCAGTCGCGGCCGTCCCTGATGAGGTGAATGAACTGGGCGTCGGGGAAGAGCCTGAGCAGGATGTCCACCTGCTTGACGTAGCTCGGCCGCTTGTCGCCCCAGCGGGGCTTGCCGAACCTCGCCGCGTACATGCGGAACGTCGCGCCGATCACCGAGCCGAGCGAGCCGGGGCCCTCGACGCACTCACGGACGAACTCGTCCTTGTCGATCTTGAGTTCCTTGAACTTCGTGGTGCGGTCGGTCGCGATCCACTCCGCGAGGGTGGCGCGGCGCTGGGCGAGGCGCATGTCGCCGAACGTGCGGCGGCGCTGGTACACGGGCACGACGTACCGCGTCTCCGGCGGGACCGCCATGCGCGGGTGGGAGTGGAGCATGAGCTGCAGCATCGTGGTGCCGGAGCGCGGGCAGCCGACGACAAAGACGGGCCGATCGGACATTTCGTACTAACCCCCGAAAACTTAGACGAGAACGTGCTCTCGGCTCTCCTGCCGGGAGGACACGGTGTGCCGGCGCGTGAAGCGCCACATCCGGTGGACAAGGAAGATCTCGTTGGCGAGCAGCAGGACCCCGGCGACCGCGGACACCGGCACCAGCGCGGCCACGCCGACGAGGGGAGCGACCACGAACACCGCGGCGTGGAACTCGATGCCGCTGATCAGGTGCGTGCGGACGCGGCGGCGGGCCAGGTACCGGTTGAGCCGCCGGGAGAACGTGCGGTTGCGGCCCCGCCGGCGGGCGGCGGTCGCCACGTGCTCCACCGCCTCGTCGTCGTCGACGGCCGCGCCGGCGACCGGCTCGTCGTCGTCCTCGCCGAGCGCCGGCTCATCGACGATCCGCAGGTCGAGAACGGGCTCCCGGACGGCCGAGGCGTACTCCCGGTGCCAGACGCGGGCGGCCTCCGCCAGCTCGGCGGCCTCCACCCGCGACTCCCTGATGATCTCGCGGACCCGCTTCATCTGCGGCGCGTTGACGTACCGGAACAGGTCGAGCACGGCGACCCCAGCGCCGAGCACGATGAACCGCACGTCACCGGTGAGCGCGTACTGCCCGTAGGCCAGACCTGTCGCGCAGAGGACCACCCGCACCCGGTCGCCCACGTAGTCGAGCCAGAGCCCGAAGGGCGTCCCCGTGCCCTTCAGCCGGGCGATCTTCCCGTCCACGCAGTCGACCATGAAGCTGAGATAGAACGCCGCCGCGCCCGCGACCAGCAGGTCCAGGGCGAAGCAGACGGCCGAGACCAGGCCGATGACCAGCGACAGCACGGTGAGCTCGTTGGGCGTGATCCGCGTCCGGTTGGCCACCAGCAGAGCCGTCCGGCAGGCCAGCGGGTCCACGAGGTACACGGTCCACCAGGAGTCTCTCCGCTTGCGTGCCGCATGGACGTCATCGAGCGAATAGGACCTCATGGATTCCAGGATGGCTACCCGCTGTGAGCGAAGAACTACTGTCTGGAACTACTGGGTGATGTCCATGCCCGTTCTTGACCATCCCGGCACGGACAGTCGCCACGTCCGGTTGCCGTCCCCGTCGCGGAAGCAGCCGTCCAGCACGAGCCCGCGCGTCTCCACCTGCGCGTGCAGGCGCCACGTCGGGCCGCCGCGCCGCAGCCGCCGCGGATCGATCTCGGCCACCAGCCGGCCCGGCCCGAGCCGCCGTGACGGCAGCGGCACCTTGCGGCTGCCGTCGCTCAGCCACACCTCGATCTTGCGCGGCCTCCGCTCCACCCGGTGTAGGGCCACCTCGCCGACCACCGCGAACCCCTGGCCGTCCCACCGGCACTCCTCGACCCGGGCCAGCACCTTGATCTCCTCCCGGGCGTCGTACACCTCGTCGGGGATCCGCAGCGACCGGTCACGGAAGTACGGGTAGTCGCCGTACCAGTTGACGCGGCGCAGCCCGCGCGGCACGATGCGCGCGGCCTCCTCCGACGACCGCCTGAACTCGCGCACCCTGCGCAGCTCCTTGACCAGCCCGCGCTCCACCAGGTGCAGCTCCAGCCGCCGCAGCGACGGCGCGGTGGCCAGCACGCCGGGGCTGAGCACGGCCAGCCACTGGCGGGCGAGGTCCAGCAGCGGCTCCAGCTCGTCGCCCTCCGCGTGCTCCAGCGCCTGGAACAGGAAGACGATGTCCTTCTCCAGCACCAGGCCGTCGAAGGAGCGGGTCAGCTCCGGCGCCTCCTCCTGCAGGAACGAGCGGACGGCCCGGATGGCCTCCAGACGGTCGGCGAGGTTGGGCAGCTCGGCCCGCCGCTGCGTGATCGAGGTGCCCCCGGCCTCGCGCCTGCGCCAGTGGTAGACGACGTCCGGCAGCAGGTCCACGCTGGCGGCCAGCACGTGGGCGCGCATGCTGAGCGGCACGTCCTCGTAGATGCCCTGCCGGAACCGCAGCCGGTGCTCGTACCAGAAGTCCTTGCGGTAGAGCTTGTTCCACACCGTGCGGTCCCTGACGAGCACCCGCCGGTCCATGATGTGCGTGCGCCGCACCTCACGTTTGAACACCTTGTCGTGCAGCGACGACGACGACAGCTCGCCGTCCGCCATGCGCCGCACCCCGCCGCACGCGAGGTCGGAGCCGGTCCGCTCCAGCGAGGAGACCAGCAGCTCGTACGCCTCCGACGGCACGACGTCGTCGCTGTCGGCGAAGGCCAGGTACGACCCGCGGGCCCACCGGACGCCCTCGTTGCGGGCCGGGCCGGGCCCCCGGTTGGGCTGGCGCACCATGACGAAGCGCGGATCGCGGGAGGCGAACCGCTCCGCGATCCGCCGGCTGCCGTCCACCGAACCGTCGTCCACCAGGATGACCTCGATGTCGTTCAGCGTCTGGGCCGCCAGCGACTCCAGGCACTCGGCGATGTACTGCTCCACGTTGTAGAACGGGACGACGACGCTGACCAGGGGCGCCATGCCAGGGCTCCTTGTGTGCGGGGGACGGGTTCGAGGGCAGCATGCCGCCGCCATGGCCCGGTGACCGCTGTCGATGCCCCACCCTGATCAGCTCTTTACCAGGCGCATAGTCCGCTACGGTGTGGAGATAACCAGACACTGAGCGTGAGGGGGTCCGATGCTCAGACAGGCCCAGGACGACGATCTGCCGGCCATGCTCCGCTGGCGCAACCATCCGAAGGTCCGCGCGGCCAGCTTCACCACCCACGTGATCGGCGAGGACGAGCACGCCCGCTGGTGGGCCGGAGTGCGCGACGACCCGGCCCGGCGGGTGCTCGTCTACGAGCACGGCGGGACCGCCTCCGGCGTGGTGACCTTCTCCGGGCTCACCCCCGAGCGGCCGATCGCCTCCTGGGGCTTCTACCTCGACCTCGACGGCCTGGAGCGGTCGGGCGAGCTGCTCGCCGCCTGGTTCGGGATCGAGCGCGCCGCGATCCACCACGCCTTCGGCCCGCTCGGCCTGACGACCCTGCGGGGCGAGGTGCTGGCCGGCAACCAGCCCGTCCGCCTGCTGCACAGCCGCTTCGGTTTCAAGGAGACCGGCGGCTACCGGCGCGTCCTCGACGGCGCGACCGTCGACGTGGTGACCATCGAGTTCACCCGCGCGCCCCGCGAGGAGGAGGCATGAGGCCCCTGACGATCGCCGGCCGCCGCGTCGGCCCCGGCGACCCGCCGTTCGTCGTCGCCGAGATGTCCGGCAACCACGACGGCAGCCTCGAACGCGCCCTCGCGATCGTCGAGGCCGTGGCCGCGAGCGGCGCCCACGCGCTGAAGCTGCAGACCTACCGGCCCGACACCATCACGATCGACGCCGACGGCCCGGCCTTCCGCCTCGGCTCCGGCCACGAGCTGTGGGGCGGCGAACGGCTCTACGACCTGTACCAGCGGGCCCACACGCCGTGGGAGTGGCACGAGCCGATCTTCGCCAGGGCGCGGCAGCTGGGGCTCGTGGTGTTCTCCTCGCCGTTCGACCCGACGGCGGTCGAGCTGCTGGAGAAGCTCGGCTCCCCCGCCTACAAGATCGCCTCGTCGGAGCTGGTGGACCTGCCGCTGATCCGGCTCGCCGCGGCCACCGGCAAGCCGCTCGTCCTGTCCACGGGCATGGCCACGGCCGGCGAGATCGACGCGGCCGTGGCGGCGGCCCGCGAGGCGGGCTGCGCCGAGCTGGCCGTGCTCGCCTGCACCGCCTCCTACCCGGCCTCACCCGCCGAGAGCGACCTGCGCGCCCTGCCGCTGCTGGCCGGGCTCACCGGCGCGGTCGTCGGCGTCTCCGACCACACGCCGGGCATCGGCGCGGCGCTCGCGGCGGTCGCGCTCGGCGCCTGCCTCATCGAGAAGCACGTGACGCTGGACCGGGCGGGCGGCGGGGTGGACGCGGCGTTCTCGCTGGAGCCGGCCGAGCTGGCGGCGCTGGTCGTGGAGAGCGAGCGGGCCTGGCAGGCGCTCGGGCAGGCCCGCATCGGGCCGCGGCCGTCGGAGCGGGAGGGGCTGCGCTTCCGCCGGTCGCTCTACGTGGTCGCCGGCGTGCGGGCGGGCGAGCCGGTGACGGAGCGCAACGTCCGCTCGATCCGGCCCGCCGGCGGGCTGCCGCCCGCGGCGCTGGCGGAGGTGACGGGGCGCCGCTTCACCCGCGACGTGCCGGCGGGCACGCCGCTCACCTGGGACCTCATCTGACGGCTCACTTCAGCCTCAGGAGCACGTCGGCGACGCGCTCGCGGCCCTTGCCGTCCACGAGGCCGCCGCCCCGCCTGCCGTACTCCTCGCGCAGCCCCGTGTCGGCCAGCAGCCGGGCCAGCATCTCGGCGGCGGCGGCACCCGGCGCGGGGCCCAGCCCGGCCGCGATGCCGCCGCCCACCAGCGCCTCGTAGCCGATGAGCTGGTTGCCGGTCACCCAGGTCAGCGCGGCCGGCACGCCGAGGTAGAGCAGCTCCCAGATGGTCGAGCCGGCGGCGGTGAGCACCAGGTCGGCCTCGGCCATGAGCTCGGGCAGCCGGTCGGTGGGCGGGATGACGGTGATCGGCCCGTCCGCCGCGAACGGCCGGGGGCTCACCACCGTGGCGCGAAACGGCAGCCCGGTCGCCCCCAGCGCCTCGGCCCAGGCCGGCGCCACGCCCGCGCTGTCGGTGCCGCCGAAGAAGCACAGCACGCGCGGCACGTCACCGCGCGGCCCGGCCACCCGGCGCAGCCCGCGGACGCTGTCGCGCAGCAGCGCGTAGCGCACCCCGGCCAGCCGCTCGGCGGGCAGCGGGAACGGCCGCAGCTCGGCCCCGAGGTTCTGGTCGAGGTAGAGGTCGGCGTCCTGGCCGAGCGGGTCGCCGTCGACGATCGCCAGCACGGCCGCGCCCGTCTCCCTGACCCGCGCGCCCGTGCCGGGGGCCAGGTCGTAGGAGTCGAGCACGACCACGTCGAGGCGCAGGTCGCCCACGAGTTCGGCGAGCCGCCCCGGCTCGGCGGGGGCCGGGACGAGCGGCAGGCCGCGCGACAGGAGCTGGGCCCGCGCCCACGCCGAGCCGGCCAGGTCGCCCAGGAAGCTGACCTCGACGCCGCGCCCGCACAGCTCCTCGGCGAGCGCCACGCAGCGCACCAGGTGGCCGACGCCCCTGCCGGCGCCGGCGTCGCAACGGACGCCGACCCGGCCGCTCATGCCTCCTGCAGCGCTTTCTGCTGGACGTGCGCGTTGAGCCGGCAGATCTCCGGCCGGGCGCGCAGCCAGCCCACGAGCGTCGCGTACGGCACGCACCGGTCGCCGAAGGCGGCCACCACCCGCGAGATGAGCGCCCAGTCGTCCTCGGTGTCGAGCGTGACCCGCAGGTCGGCGGCCGGCGGGGCGTAGGCCAGGCCGAGCAGCCGCGACGCGCCCGGGTGCGTGTAGACGTAGGAGGTGACGTGGACGCGGTGGTGGGCGGTCGCCTCCCGCCCGGCCCGCGCGAGCGCCTCCCGGCTCGCGATCTCCACGTCGAGGCCGCGCGGCAGGGTGCGGGTCAGGCTCGTGCTCAGGTAGTCGAGGCCCGGCACCGCCCGGTAGACCAGCGCGGCCTCGCGGACGATCGCCGGGTCGAGCAGCGGGCAGTCGGCGGTGAAGCGCATCACCGCGTCGGCCGGGTGGAGCTCCAGCGTCTGCTGGAACCGGCCGAGCACGTCGTCGACCGGCCCCCGGTGCCACGCGACGCCGAGCCGCAGGCATTCGGCCACCACGGCCTCGTCGGCGGGCTCGGTCGTGGTGGCCACCACGAGCTCGTCCACCGCGTCCGCCTGTCGTACGGCCCGCACCACCCAGCTCAGCACCGACCGGCCCCCCAGGTCGCGCAGAACCTTGCCCGGCAGGCGCGTGGACCCCGTCCGCGCCTGAATGATTCCGACAATCCGCACTGAAGCCCCATTCCCCCGTGTGACCGTGCGTCGCTGAACGATCGCGCTATGCTACCGGCTCAGCTCCGGCGACTACAGGGCGTGAACACGATTCAGGGGGTCACGTGAGCATTCTGAGCGGATCGTCCGTACTGATCACCGGAGGCACGGGGTCCTTCGGCAAGGCCTTCATCCGCCACGCCTTGCACGTCCTCGACGTGCGGCGCCTGGTGGTCTTCTCCCGCGACGAGCTCAAACAGTGGGAGGCGCGCCAGCTGTTCGGCGACGACCGGCGGCTGCGCTGGTTCATCGGCGACGTGCGCGACCGCGACCGGCTCACCCGCGCCATGCACGGCGTCGACTTCGTCGTCCACGCCGCGGCGCTCAAGCAGGTCGACACCGCCGAGTACAACCCGTTCGAGTACGTCCGCACCAACGTCACCGGCTCGCAGAACGTCGTCGAGGCCGCCATCGACAGCGGTGTGCGCAAGGTCGTCGCCCTGTCCACCGACAAGGCGTCCGGCCCGGTCAACCTGTACGGCGCGACCAAGCTGGTGGCCGACAAGCTGTTCGTGTCGGCCAACCACTACGCCGCCGGCCACACCACCCGCTTCGCCGTCGTGCGCTACGGCAACGTGGTGGGCAGCCGCGGCTCGGTGGTGCCGTTCTTCCAGCGGCTGGCCGCCGAGGGCGCCAGCCTGCCGATCACCGACAAGCGCATGACCCGGTTCTGGATCACCCTCGACCAGGCGGTGCGCTTCGTCGTCGACTCCTTCGACCTCATGCGCGGCGGCGAGCTGTACGTGCCGCGCATCCCCAGCATGCGCATCACCGACCTGGCCGAGGCCGTCGCGCCGTGCGCCTCCGTCCACGAGGTCGGGGTCCGGCCCGGCGAGAAGCTGCACGAGGAGATGATCGGGCCCGACGACGGCCGTCGCGCGCTGCGGCTCGGCGACCGCTACATCGTCCTGCCCGCCATCGCCACGTGGGGGTACGAACCGCCCGCGGCCGGCGAGCCGCTGCCCGACGGCTTCGCCTACCGCTCCGACACCAACGACCTGTGGCTGTCGGCCGACGAGCTGCGCCGCATGCTCGCGGACGGCCGCTGGTGATCCCCTACGGCCGGCAGTCGGTCGCCGAGGACGACGTCCGGGCCGTCGCCGAGGTGCTGCGGGGCGACTGGCTCACCACCGGGCCCGCGGTCACCGCGTTCGAGGCCGGGCTGGCCCGCTGGACCGCCGGTGTGCCGTGCCTGGCCGTCACCTCCGGCACCGCCGCGCTGCACGTGGCCTACGCCGCCGCCGGCATCGGCCCGGGCGACGAGGTCGTCACCTCGCCGCTGACGTTCGTGGCCACCGCCGCCACCGCCGCGCTGCGGGGAGCGCGGGTGGTCTTCGCCGACGTCTGCGACGACACCGGCAACCTCGACCCCGGCGCCGCCGGCGCGGCGGTCACCGGCCGCACGAGGGCCGTCACCGCCGTCGACTACGCCGGCCACCCCGCCGACTACGACGAGCTGCGCGCCGTCGCCGACCGGGCCGGCGCGCTCCTCCTCGGCGACGCGGCCCACTCCCTCGGCGCCTCCTACAAGGGCCGGCCGGTGGGGTCGCTGGCCGACGTCACCACGTTCTCGTTCTTCGCCACCAAGACCGTCACCACCGCCGAGGGCGGCGCGCTGGCCCTGCCCGACGGCGAGCGGTTCACCCGCGCGGCGCGCTTCCGCAACCACGGCCTGGTGCGCGACCCGGCCGAGCAGCGCGACCCCGGCCACGGCGGCTGGCACCAGGAGGTGCACGACTTCGGCCTCAACTACCGGCTGCCCGACGTGCTCTGCGCGCTCGGCCTGAGCCAGCTCGGGCGGCTGCCCGCCTTCCTGGCGCGCCGCGCCGAGCTGGTGGCCCGCTACGACACGCTGCTGGCCGGGGTGCCCGGGCTGCGGCTGCCGGAGCGGCGCCCGTACGTCGAGCCGGCCTGGCACCTGTATCCCGTGCGGATCGGCGACGGGCGCAGGCGCGAGGTGTACGACCGGATGCGGGCGGCGGGAATCGGGGTGCAGGTCAACTACATCCCGGCGTACTGGCATCCGGTGTTCGAGGACCTCGGCTACCGGCGCGGCATGTGCCCGCGGGCCGAGGCGTACTACGCGGAGGAGCTGTCGCTGCCGCTCTTCCCCGGCCTCACCGACGCCCAGCAGGACCAGGTCGTGGAGTCCCTGCTGGCCGTCCTGGGCTGACGGTGCGGCGGGCGCTCACATCGGCGGGCAGTGCTCCACCAGCATCAGGCAGCCGTCGTCGCCCCGGTCGGCCACGAACCTGCGGCCCGCCACGGTCACGGCCGGGCGGGCCCGGGTCCGTACCAGTGGGCGGATCTTCCTGCCCTGGTCGAGGAGGACGTCCCAGCGCGGCACCCGGCCCACCGGCGCCTCGATGTCGCCGAGCCGGATCCGGCCGCTGAAGGCGTGACCGTCCAGGGTGACCGGGAAGTAGACCTCCTCCCCGTCGCCGCGGCGGATCAGGCGCAGCACCGGCTCGCCGTCGCCGGGATCGGCCAGCTCGCCCGCCACCAGCAGGTCACCGCCCTCGATCCGGCACTCGCCGATCAGCGCCTCCGCGCGGCGGATCCGCAGCCCCCACACCCCCTTGCCGGCGCGTACGGGCACCAGCCAGGAGCCCGCCCTGCGCACCGGCGGCGGCACCGCCGGGGGCAGCCACCGGGGCCCGGCGACCTTCGCCTCCAGCCGCAGCCCCCCTGCCCGCAGCTCGACGCGCAGCTCCCAGTGACCGCGCCGGGCCAGCCGCGCGGGCGACAGCGTGGCGGGGTCGAAGGTGAAGCCGAAGGGGAAGCCGGGCGCGGCCGCCGCTCCGCCGTCCTCCTGGGCGAGGCTGAGGCTGGCCGGCATCACCCTGTCCTCCGAGAGCGGCACGGTGTCGCCCGTGCCGCGTTCCTGGAGCCACACGCGGACGCGGGCGCGTCCCAGCCCCCGCGCGTCGAAGCGGCCGACCGACATCCAGCCCTCGCCGCGCAGCAGGCCGTCCCGCCAGCCGGCGGACAGCAGCCGCGTCTCCAGGCCCAGCTCGTCGGTCACCTCCGACAGGTGCGGAGGCAGGGCGGGATGTCCGCCGTACCAGCGCCTGCGGCCCAGCCCGAACCCCACGGACACGAGGGGCGGCCACAGGCGGCCCTCGCGCTCCTGCGCGAACACCGCCGCCAGCTCGTCCAGCCGCCGCCGGTGCAGCAGGTGCGTCAGCAGCCTTCGCTGGTACGGCATGCTCAGCCAGTCGTCCGGGGCCACGCCGTCGAGATAGCGGGCCGCCAGGTCCAGGAGCGCCGGGTCGGCCGCCGGTCCCATGCGGGCGGCCGCCTCCACCGCCACGCTCATGTCGATGTCGAGGGTGTCGCGGTCGAAGCGCGGCTTGACGACCGGCGCCCTGCGGGCGAGCAGCGTGGCCGTCTCCAGCACCGACAGCAGACGGTCGCGCACGTTGCCCGGCTCCAGGCTGCGCTGCGTGACCGACGCGTCGCGCCTGCGCCAGTGGTAGACGACGGCCTTCAGCACGTCCACCGAGGTCGCACCCACGTGCGCGGCCATGGCCACGGGCTGGTCCTCGTACAGCCGTTCCGGGAACGTCAGGTCGAGCGCGTCCCAGAAGGAGCGCCGGTAGACCTTGTTCCACAGCATGCGGTCGCGGACCAGCAGCGGGTGGCGGGTGATGTGCGTCCGCTCCAGCCGCCTGGCGAACGCCTGCCGGTGCGCCCACGACGGCACGAGCTGATCGCGGTGGAGGCGCATGACGTTGCCGCAGGCGAGGTCCGAGCCGGTGGACTCCAGTGACCCCACCAGGCGGCGGAACGCGTCCCGTGGCACCAGGTCGTCGCCGTCCACGAACGCCAGGTACCGGCCGGTCGCGTGCCGCACGCCGATGTTGCGCGCCCGTCCCACGCCGCCGCCGGCCTGCCGGACCAGGCGCACGCGAGGGTCGGCCGCCCGCCTCGCCTCCACCACGGCGGGCCCGCCGTCGCGGCTGCCGTCGTCGACGCAGATCACCTCGAGATCGCGCAGCGTCTGCGCGACCAGCGAGTCGAGGCAGGGGCCGAGGTACTCCTCGACATCGTGGAACGGGACGACCACCGACAGGATCGGCACGAAACCACCTTCTCTCTTCTCTCGCTCTTCTCTCGGCCGTCTTCTCTCGGCTCTCTCGGCCGTGCACGTCGTGCGGCCTTCTCCTGACCGTGGACGTGGTGCGGCTGTCTCAGCGGGACAGGAGGCGCAGGACCTTGCGGGCGGCCCGGCGCGGGCGCGACAGGCGGCGGGACAGCCGGTACCCGAGCGTCCTGCGCAGCGCGGCGGCCTTCCGCTGGCTCTTGCGCAACTTGGCGCCGGTGCGCACCAGCTCGCGTTCGCGGTAGCTCAGCTTGGTCTCCAGGCGCTCGATCCGGGCCAGCGAAGCGGTGAGCTGGTCGGTCAGCCGGTCGCGGGCGCTCAGCAGGTCCCGGTACGTGGGGGCGGCCCCGGCCAGCTCGGCGGGCCCCGGCACCTGCCCCAGCTCGGCCTCCAGCTTGCGGGCCCAGTCGAGGTCGTCCCGGTCGCACGGCTGACCGGCCATGCCGCAGAGCGTCAGCGCGAGCTGCCCGGCGTCGAGCGGCCACGGCCACGGGTGGTGATGCCCGGCCGCGAGCAGCCGCACGGCGAACCGCGACAGGATCCGGCAGAGCACCACGTGCGCGGGCACCGGGCTCCCGGGGGCGGGGACCGGGGTGATGGCGGTGAACCGCTCGCCGTCCCAGACGAGGTTGTCGGCGGCGGCGTCCCCTCCTTCGGCCACCCACGCGGCCAGCCCGGCCAGCAGGTCGCGGACGGCGCGCACGTCCTCGCGGGCGCACGCCTCGACGAGCACCTCCTCGACGATGCGGCCGCGCGGGATGGGGCGCGCGGACCCTCCGGGCAGGCGCCGGGTGGAGGTGGCGGTGACCTCGTGCACGGCCCTGCCGACCTCGACCAGCCCTTCCGGCAGGATGTCGCGGGGGTCCCCGACGGTGACGTCCGACTCGCAGACGTCCTCGGCCACACCCCCTGGCTCGCAGACGTCCTCGGCCACGCCCCCTGGCTCGCAGACGTCCTCGGCCACGCCCCCTGGCTCGCAGGCGTCTGCGATCGCGACACCTGACTGGTAGGCGTCCTCGATCGCGACACCCGCCCCGTAGGCGTCCTCTGCCACGACGGCCGGCTCGTCGGCGTCGTCGGTCGTGACGGCCTCGGGGGCGGCGGGCTCATGCGGGCGCGCCGCCACCGTGAGCCACAGAGGCGCCAGGTGCTCTCCCAGCCCGTGACGGAACGCCAGCCGGGTCAGCCGCAGCGGGTCCGCCACCAGCATGGTGTCGCCGCCGGGCGCCGTGAGCGGCACCGTGAGCGCCTCGGGCAGGTCCTCGCGCAGGAGTTCACGCCCGAACAGGGCACGGGGCGCGCTCCGGGACGGGTACGCGGCGTAGCACCGCTCGGCCACGAGCCCCGCCGCCTCCAGCGCCGCGTCCAGGGCCTGCGGGCCGCCGGGATGGCTGGGGTCGAAGCCGTGCGGCTCCCAGTGCCCGTCGGCGCCTTCGCGGTCGGGCGGCCGGGCGTCGACGAACCGGTCGACGCCGAGGTCGTTCGGCACCGCGAGGACGAGCCGCCCGCCCGGCGCGACGAGCGCGGCGAGGGCGTCGAACGAAGCCCGCCACGGCGGCGCCGGCTCCTCGGCGGAGTGCGTGCGTTCGAGGCCGTCCAGGGCCAGCACCAGGTCGTACGGCTGGACCCCGGTGAGCGCCCGGAGCCGCCCGCAGTGGACGTCCAGCGCGGGATGGCGCTCGCCGAGGGCGCAGGCGTCGGGGTAGGAGCGCACGAGCACGGCCACCGAGGAGGCGCCGCCGGAGACCGCCCCGACGAGGCCCTTCGGGTGCGGCCCGGCCACCAGCACTCTCCCGCCGGGAGGGACGAGCCGCCGGACCAGTTCCAGCCCCGCACCACGCCAGTCGGTGGCCGCGTCGGCGTCGGACCACAGCAGCATCTCGCCGCCGATCAGTCGGACATTGCCAGGCGCCTCGGTCATGCGCATCGCACCCGCTTCCAGCCGAACATTCGCCGTAGCTCCTCAGGTGTCGCCTGATAGTCGAATCCCAGCTCCCGCCGCGCGGCCTCGGCGGCCAGGCCGCGGTCGACGTGTTCGCCGTGCAGCTCGGGCCAGAGCCGCATGCGACGGGCCGTACCTCCGTATTCGGGCCGTTCGCCCTCGAACTGCATCGGATCGCCGTACACGGCGATGTCGCAACCCACCGAGGCGCCGTAGAAGAGCGCGCTGCCGAGCCGGTTGGAGGCCACCCTGCGGTGGCGGCGCAGCTCGGTGAGCTGGCGCTTCAGGAAGTCGCGCCCGGCGTCGTCCCATCGGGAGCCGCGGTCGCCGTGGCAGATGACGCGGAATCCGGCCGACTCGTACGCCCCCCTGATACCGATATTTGCGTATTCGAGCCAGTAAAGGCATACGGTCACCGGGCCGGTTTCCACCTCGCGGATCTGCGTGGCGAGCCGGCCGTGGT
>NZ_JBFAIA010000136.1:0-22578 GCF_040654455.1 Nonomuraea sp. NPDC050691 | reverse complement strand
TGACAGCGCCCGTTCGGCGATGACCTGTTCCAGCAGGCCGCGGGCGGCCGAGGCCTCGGGGGTGGACTCGACGTCGGACCACTCCTGGGTGAGTGATGTCGCCTTCCATGGCCGTTCCCGTTCGTCGCGCGCTTCGGCCTGCTCCACGAAGCCGTACTTGGCGAGTTGCCGCAGGTGGTAGGAGGCCAGTGCCTGGCTGATGCCGACCTCGCGGGCGGCGTCCGCGGCGGTCGTGGCGCCGGCCCGCATCAGCAGCTCGTGCAGTGCCAGGCGGACAGGATGGGCGAATGCCCGCATGGCGGCCGGGTCGTCGAGCACCCGTCGTGGCCGCCTCTTCCAGGATTCCAAAGACTGCTTGGAATCCTGGGTCCCATCACGATCAGATGGCAAGGAAACCTTTGGAATGATGCAGACCGATCAAGGCGTATTTGTTGCGCAGATACACATGCGGATCAGGCTGCCTGGGCTGGGTCAGGCTGACGCTTGGCTCCATGCCCGGATCGGTACCGGAGGAGACCCCTTCCACGCACCCGCCAGGGCCCTGTACGAGAGGCCCGGGTGCACCCCGCTCCCGGTCACGGTCTACTACCGACAGCTCTGAGCTGAAACCCCTCCGGGACGGGTGCCATCACACACCCGTCCCGGGCTCGGCGAGTACCCATCCAATTCCACTTCCGATACACGCCTAAGTGCCCTGAGGCCGAATTTGAGGGCTGTTGCGCATCCAGTAGCGCCGCCTACGCCGCTTGAACTGTCCGGACGAGGCTTTCCGGCGGGCGCGGTCCCGCTCCAGGCCTCCGGACGACCGCCCGTGAGGCGGGCGACGGCTCGCCACCCGGCGGACGCGGGGATGAAAGTTGCACGACATCTCATCGCAATGAGGCGAACGCCTCACGGTAGGAACCCAGGCGAAGCGCCGACAGCGTAGTCCCGGGTGGCGAGAGATTCGATCCACGTTCTTGACGCCGGGGCCTTCGTTGATTTGACTCCGCACTGGCGTTACCGACGAATCGATTCGACCATCAACTGATGTTAGCGCTAACACAACTTTTGCCGGGGCCCGCGTATCGGCGCCGTCCGCTCATGATTCCTGATTGAGAGAAGGCATGATGCTTTTTGGAAGCCTGACAAGGCCACTCGCGGCCGGGGCGGGTGCGTTGCTCGCCACTGCCTGCCTGGTCGGCGGTGGTGTAGCCCAGGCCGCGACGTCGCAGCCGTGTGACATCTACGCCGCGGGCGGGACGCCGTGTGTGGCGGCGCACAGCACCACGCGTGCCCTGTACGCGGCCTACGACGGCCCGCTCTACCAAGTCAGGCGTTCGTCGGACAACACCACCCGGGACATCGGGGTGCTGAGCGCGGGCGGGGTGGTCAACGCGGCCACGCAGGACTCGTTCTGCGCCAACACGACCTGCGTCATCACGATCATCTACGACCAGTCCGGCCGCAACAACCGCCTCACGCAGGCGCCGCCCGGCTACTGGAAGGGCCCCGCTCCGGGCGGATGGGACAACCTCGCCGACGCGAAGGCGGCACCGATCACCATCGGTGGGCTGAAGGCGTACGGTGTCCGTGTGGAGCCCGGCACCGGCTACCGCAACAACAACACCAACGGCGTCGCCAAGGGCGACGAGCCCGAGGGCATCTACGCCGTCGTCGACGGCACGCACTACAACCAGTGGTGCTGCTTCGACTACGGCAACGCGCAGACGGATGGCATAGCCGACTCCCCCGCCATCATGGAGACCGTCTACTTCGGCGCCGACAAGCAGTGGGGCTACGGGGCCGGAGCCGGTCCCTGGATCATGGCCGACCTGGAGTGGGGACTCTTCTCGGGGGTGAACGCGGGCTACAACAACATCCCGTCGATCAACCACCGTTTCGTCACGGCGATGGTCAAGGGGGAGCCGAACCACTGGGCGATCCGGGGCGGCAACGCACAGTCGGGCGGCCTAGCGACCTACTTCGACGGACGGCGCCCCAACGGCTACCACCCGATGAAGAAGGAAGGCGCCATCCTGCTCGGCATCGGCGGCGACAACAGCGTCTCCGGCCGCGGCACCTTCTTCGAGGGCGTGTTGACCTCCGGCTATCCAACCGCCGCCACCGAGGACGCCGTACAGGCCAACATCGCCGCCGCCGGCTACGCGCCGGCGGGCGGCGACAACCCGCAGCAGGGCGTCCAGATCGTGGGCGGCCAGTCCGGCCGGTGCGTCGACGTGCCGAACAGCAGCACCGCCAACGGCACCCAGGTGCAGTTGTGGGACTGCGGGAGCGGCACCAACCAGCGGTTCACCTACACCTCAAGCAAGCAGTTGCAGGTGTACGGCAACAAGTGCCTGGACGCCTACGGGCAGGGCACCGCCAACGGCACCCAGGTGATCATCTGGGACTGCAACGGCCAGGCCAACCAGCAGTGGAACGTCAACACCAACGGCACCATCACCGGCGTGCAGTCCGGGCTGTGCCTGGACGCCAACGCGGCCGCCACCGCCAACGGCACGAAGCTCATCTTGTGGTCCTGCAACGGCCAGGCCAACCAGCGGTGGACCCTGCGCCGTTGACTCCGGCCGTTGTTCCCCTCTTCGTCCCATGGCTGCCGAGTGCGGCGAGGCGGCCGTGACGTCGCCCGTTGTCCCCGGGCGACCGCAGCTCACCATGTTGGAGGTCTCGTGTCATCCCCATCGCTCAGCCGCCGTCAGCTCTTGCAGGCCGCCGGTGTCGCGGTTGCCGCGTCGGCTGTTGGGCAGGCCGCCGGGACGTCGGCCGCCGTGGCCGATGTCGCCCCGGCCCGGGCCGACATCGGCGTGTCGGCCTACCTGTTTGACCTCGGGCAGGTCCAGCTCACCTCCGGCCGCTGGCTGGACAACCAGAACCGCACCCTTTCCTATCTCCGGTTCGTCGACGTCAACCGGATGCTGTACAACTTCCGGGCCAATCACCGGCTCTCCACCAACGGCGCCGCCTCGAACGGCGGATGGGACGCCCCGTCGTTCCCGTTCCGCACCCACGTGCAGGGGCATTTCCTCACCGCGTGGGCCCAGGCGTACGCCTTGCTCGGCGACACCATCTGCCGGGACAAGGCCACGTTCATGGTCGCTGAGCTCGCCAAATGCCAGGCGAACAACGGTGCCGCCGGGTTCGGCGCCGGTTACCTCTCCGGTTTCCCCGAGTCGGACTTCAGCGCCCTCGAAGCGCGCACGCTGAGCAACGGCAATGTGCCGTACTACTGCATTCACAAGACGCTGGCCGGCCTGCTCGACGTGTGGCGCCTGATCGGCAGCACCCAGGCCCGCGACGTGCTGCTCGCGCTCGCGGGTTGGGTGGATCAGCGCACCTCCCGGCTCAGCTCCAGCCAGATGCAGAATGTGCTGGGCACCGAGTTCGGCGGCATGAACGCGGTGCTGACCGACATCTACCAGCAGACGGGTGACGGGCGCTGGCTCGCGACGGCTCAGCGGTTCGACCACGCGGCCGTGTTCACCCCGCTCGCCTCCAATCAGGACCAGCTGAACGGCCTGCACGCCAACACGCAGGTGCCCAAGTGGATCGGTGCGGCACGGGAGTACAAGGCGACCGGCACCACCCGCTATCGGGACATCGCGAACAACGCATGGAACATGACCGTCAACGCGCACACGTATGTGATCGGCGGTAACAGCCAGGCCGAACACTTCCGCGCCCCCAACGCCATCGCCGGATACCTCGGCAACGACACCTGCGAGCACTGCAACACCTACAACATGCTCAAGCTCACCCGCGAGCTGTGGCTGCTGAACCCCGGCCAGGCGTCCTACATGGACTTCTATGAGCGGGCCCTGTTCAACCACGTCATCGGTGCCCAGAACCCGGCGGACGCCCACGGGCACATCACTTACTTCACCCCCCTGCGGCCGGGTGGCCGCCGTGGGGTCGGCCCGGCGTGGGGCGGCGGCACGTGGAGCACTGACTACAACTCGTTCTGGTGCTGCCAGGGCACTGGGGTGGAGGTCAACACGAGCCTGGTGGACGCCATCTACTCCTACAACGGCACCACGCTGTTCGTGAACCTGTTCCAGCCATCCACACTGAACTGGTCCCAGCGCGGCATCACGGTCACCCAGACGACGTCCTACCCGGCGAGTGACACCACGACCCTGCAGGTCACCGGCAGCGTCGGCGGCTCGTGGACGATGCGGATCCGCATCCCCGCCTGGACGTCGGGCGCCACGATCAGCGTCAACGGCACGCAGCAGAGCGTGGACACCACGCCCGGCTCCTACGCCACCCTCACCCGCTCGTGGACGTCCGGTGACACCGTCACGGTGCGCCTGCCCATGCGCGTGGCCATGAAGGCGGCCAACGACAACGCGAACGTCGCGGCGATCACGTATGGTCCTGTCGTGCTGTCCGGCAACTACGGCAACACCTCGCTGTCGTCGCTTCCGGCCCTGACCCCCTCCTCGATCGCCCGGACCAGCACTTCGGCGCTCACCTTCACCGCCACCGCCGATAACGCGACGGTCAACCTGATCCCCTTCTACGATGCGCAGGGGCACAACTACACCGTTTACTGGAATGTCAGCGGGCAGGGCACCGGCGGGACGGGAAGCTACCGGCTGGTCAACGCGGCTAGTGGCCTGGTCCTCGGCATCCAGAACATGTCCACAGCGGACGGCGGTCTCGCGCTGCAGTGGACCGACAATGGCACCGCGGACCACAACTGGGTGATGGTGACCGACGGCAGCGCCGTGCGGTTCCGCAACGTCAACAGCGGCAAGGTGCTGGGCGTGGAGAACATGTCCACCGTCGACGGTGCCCGCATCCTGCAGTGGTCCGACAACGGCACAGCCGACCACCGGTGGACTGTGGTCGACAACGGCGACGGAACCTACAAGATCCGCAACGTGAACAGCGGCAAGCTGCTCGCCATCCAGAACAACTCCACCGCCAACGGCGCCCAGGCCGTTCAGGACTCCGACAACGGAACCGCCGACAACCGGTGGCGACTCGTCCGCAACTCTTGAACACCCGCCCAGCGGCCTGCCGGCCTATTGATTCCGCGCAAAAAGGATCTGATCAAGCGTGGAGCAACGACTTCGCTGGCGGCCTGCCCCTCGCCGAAGAACGCCGGCGCGAGCCGCCCATTGCTCCGCACCGGAATGTTATCGATCGCAAGGATGTCAACCGCCGATCTCCGGGCAGTGCCGCATCCTGTCCCCGGTCCGGCCCAGGTGAGCGGGTCGCGACAGGCGGTGTCCCGCGGTCTGCATCCGCTCCGAGAGGAACTGACCTCATGTCAAGAATGAAACGCTCGCTTCGCCGCTAGTAGTGCTTTGTTAGTTCGTGATGGTGGTCGTTGATGGCAGGTGAGGCATCGGCCGCTCCAAGTGGCTAAGAGCACCTGGAGCATGTGCAAGATCTTGTAGAAGGTCAGGCCGCCCCGCAGGCTTTTGGGCTGGTCAAGCGGAGTTCGGTGAGGAACGGATGGGTGGCCGAGACCAGGGTGACGTGCCGGTGCCAGCCGGTGAAGGAACGGCCCTCGAAGTGCGCCAGGCCCAGCCCGGTCTTCAGCTCCCGGTAGTCATGCTCGATCCGCAAGCGGATCTTTGCCAGGCGTACCAGGTCGCGCAGCCGGATGCCGCTCGGGAGGGTGGACAGCCAGTAGTCGGTGGGTTCGGGTTCGCCAGGTGGCCATTCGGCCAGCAGCCAGCAGCCAGGCAGATGGCCATCGGCTTGGCGGGGGATGTCGCGGTTGGCCGGGCGTACTCGCAGAGCGTTGAACCGGGAGGTCATCCTCGCCGTGGGGTTGCCCTTGGTGCGCTTGCTGCCATGTCGCCAGGTGATGCGGTGCAGCGCCGGACGGCCCGCGGCCAGCACCAGCTCGCGCAGGCTGGACGGCTTGTCACGGTACTTGGCCACCGGCCGGCGGCCAGTGCCGGAGTAGGCGCCGCCTCGGGGACGGCATCGCCGGCATAGACGCTGGTGGTGCCCCGGACGCCGACGACATAAGGCAGGCCAAGATCGCTCAGGCCGAGCCGCAGGCGCAGTCACGTCCCCGTAACCGGCATCGGCGACCACCAGCGGCGGTTGCTGCCCCCAACCGGCGAGTTCGTCCAGCATGTCCAGCGCCAGCTGCCATTTGGGGCGGTGTCGCTGATCTCAGGGATGGCGCAGCGCGAGCGCCGCTCAGCGATCGCCGCCGCCTCGGCCGGGTCCTGGCCGCAGCTGTCATCCCAGCTCTCGGGCAGGAACAGCCGCCAGTTCACCGCAGCCGAGCCGGTGTCGGTGACGGCATGCACGCTGACGGCGATCTGGAAGTTGGTCACCTTGCCGGCGGTGCCGCTGTACTGGCGGGCCACCCCCGGTGAGGCATCGCCGTCCTTAAGGTGGCCGGTATCGTCCAGCACCCACGCATCCCCGTCGATCACCTGTGTCGCCCGGGCCGCCGTGCGCCGCCGTACCGCCACATAGTCCCAGGTGGACGAGGTGATGAACTGCTGAAGCCGCTGATGATCCACGCCCAGCCGCTCAGCCATCGGCACCATCGATTTGCGTCGCCCGTCCAGCATCAGCCCTCGCAGGTACAACCCACCGTTGGACCGTTGCTCACAGCGGGCGAAGAGGTGAACACCTCACCCGCGAAGTCCTCCAGGCGGCCTCGCTTTCGATACACGCCCTAAAAGTTGTTGCAGGAATGCGTGTGTCGGCAGGTCAGTGCGGCTTTGTGGCAGCCGTGCTCATGTCGCGAGGGCGAGGTTGTGCATGTGTGCGACGGCCTGGACAGCGTGGTGGAGGCCGGACCCCTTCTGTCGGCAATCACGCAGGATCTTGTAGTTCTTCATCCGGGCGAAGACGTGCTCGACGCGGGCGCGGATGCGCCGGTGCTCGGCGTTGTCTTCCTCCTGAGCTCGCAACAGAGGTCGTCCCGCCCGTCTTCGGTGCGGGACGACCAGACCCGTGTTGAAATAGGCGCCGTCGGCCCAAGACCGCGACGCCCTCGCAGTGAGCCGCCAGGCCGGAGTCCCGCCAGGCGTGTGCGTCGGCCCTGTTGCCAGGCGCGGGTTGCCCTGTCGCCACCACGAGCCGGGTGTCAGCATCGATGATGACCTGCACGTTCGGAGAAACGGTAGTTCTTGCTGGAGGCGCCGACCGTGCGATCCCGCACCGGGACCAAGGTGCCGTCCACGATCCACAGCCGCTCCGCCACCTGGGCGGGGCGCGTCACCGGCTCCAGCGCGAGCAGCGGCCCCAGCCGCGCAACGATCCGGCACACGGTGGCCGGGCACACCCCGAACAACGGTGCGAGCTGCCGCATCGTCAGGTTGGTGCGGTAGTAGACGGCCACCAGCAGCACCCGCTCCGGCAGCGCAAGACACCACGGACGCCCTCGTCCGCGCCCCCTGCCGGGGCCCTCACCACCTCGCTCCCGCACCACACGCAACAGCCGGTTGAACCGGCTCATCCGCAGCCCAGTGAAGGTCTCCACCCATAACGGATCGGCGCGTAACACCCCACCCATACACGTAAGATGCCCGTTCAACTACTATCTGCAACAACTTTTAGAGCGCGCCGTAGGTGGCCGCCATGGTTTCGGCGCTGAACGCGACGGTGCACCCCGCTTCTTGCGTACCAGGACTGCGGCGCGAGGTGATCGTGGCTGCACTATTATGTAAACGCATCCGTGTGCGTTTATGAAATGAGGTGGCCGGATGTTGAAGTCTCTAGGCAAGATCGGGTTACTCGTTCCCGCCTTTGCGGTCGGCGCTGCCTGGTTGGTTGTCCTGCGGTTGAAGGACGTGCCGGTGCCGCTGCTGGTGGTCTATGGGTTGCTGCTGGTCGGATTGGTGGTCGGGCTGTTGTGGCCCGGTGTGCTCGGCCTGCGATCCACGCGGCGCCGGGTGCTGGCGTTCATCGGGGTTCCGGTCGGCCTGGGCACGCTGGGGCTCTACCTCGCGGTCGTCTACTACGTCACGGACCTGCCGGTGCTACTCGCCCTGGCCGCTACCGCATGCCTGGCATGGGCGGCGGCTACCTTCCTGCGCGGACGCCGGGCGGCGGGCGGCCGCAGTGCCCGGAGCACCAGGCGCGCCTTCCTGGCAGGCGGTGCCGGGCTGGTGCTGGGAGTGCTGAGCGGATTGTCCGTCGATCTGGTGGAACGACAGCGACGCGGGGTGCTGGCGCGGGGCGAGCAGGAGCGGCAAGCGGCCGTGCGCGCCCCGGGCACGCGGCAGCGGATCGTCGACGGCGCCGTGCGGGTGTTCCCGATTCACACCGGCGACACCATCGTCACCTACGGCCAGTTCTACGGCGGTCTGGACGGCTGGGAAGGGCTGAACGGCTATCTGCGCACCCTGGTGGACAAAGCGCAGATCGCGGTGCCGGTCTACGCCTACCTCATCGACCACCCCCGGCACGGCCTCATGCTGGTCGACAGCGGCGTCAACTGGGAACAGACCCACGATCACGACGGGTACTACAACCACAACCAGATGGTCTCGCGCCTGCTGACCCAGCGTGACGAGTACCAGATGACCCCCGAGCAGGACCTGCGGGTCCGCCTGGCCCGGCTCGGCTACGACGCCAAGGAGATCACCACCGTGTTCCTCACCCACGTCCACGACGACCATGCGGGAGGGCTGCGCTACCTGCCCCAGGCAACAGTGGTGCTGGACCGCCGCGACTGGGAACACGGCACGGTCTACCCGTACTCCTTCGACCTGGTCAAGAACAACCTATCCTTCCCCGCCTTCGACTCCGGCGCCTTCGGCGCCTTCCCCGACAGTCAGGACCACTTCGGCGACGGCAGCCTCATCCTGCTGCCCACTCCCGGCCACTCGCCCGGCCACATGTGCGTGCTCCTGCGCCTGGACGCCGGCAACGTGCTGTTCATGGGCGATACCCTCTACACCCTGCCCCACCTGGCCACAGACCAGGTCCGCCAAATGACCATCGGCGGCGCCGACACGACCCACCAGATCGAGGCCGCCCGGCGCATCCAGACCCTGCTGGCCTCCGACCCCGCCACCGTGCCGTTGTTCGCCCACGACAACACCCGCTACCAGTCCGACCTGGTCGTCTCCGCGTTCGCCCACGGGACGCCCGGCAAGGAGGGGCTGCGGGAGTTGCGCCGATACATGGAGGCCGTCCTCACCCCCGACTGGCGGCTGCGGCCCGGGCACACCCCCCACTTCGTGCCGCCGGCGTCCGGCATGGGCTTGGGACGGGTGGAGCTCCGATGACCTCTACGCGGCGCACCCGGGGTAGGCCCCGTGACCCCGAGGCCGACGAGGCGATCATGAAAGCGGCGCTCGAGCTGTTCGTGGAACGCGGCCTGGAGGGCGCGAACTTCGAGCAGATCGCCAAGCGCGCCGGCGTGGCCAAGGTGACCGTCTACCGGCGCTGGTCATCGAAGGAGGAACTGCTCACTCAGGCGATCGAGCAGGCCCGCACCCTCGTCCCCGAGAACGACATCTGGGCCACCACCGACGCCACGACGCAGCCGGTCGAAGAACGGCTCATGGACTCCTGGGTGCACACCTTCGGCGACGCCCGCTTCCGGGCGATCCTCGCCCAGCTCATCGGCTCCAGCGTCACCCGGCCGTCGCTGCTGGCCACCTACCGCGAGCAGTACATCCAGCCCCGCCGCCAGCTGATCCACGCCGCGCTGGAACGCGCCCGCCGCGACGGCCAGTTGGCCGCCGACGCCGACCTCGACACCGTGATCGACATGGTCGTCGGCGCGGCCATGTACCGCATGCTCATCAACCCGGACACACCAGCCGACCCCGCCGCCACACGCCAGTACCTGCAGGCCGTCCTCCGCCAAGCCGACCGGCTGCTGCGGCTCCCCGACGTGCCCCATCGACAGGAAGAAGGGCAAGAACCCGCATGACCGGATACATCGACGTCCAGCAACACATGATCCCCGCCGACTACGCGCGCTGGCTGCGCGAGCACGGGGTCCATGCTCCCGGCGGGCGCGAGCTGCCTGAGTGGAGCCCTGCACTGGCGCTGGAGTTGATGGACCGCCAGGGCATCGCCGCCGCGATCCTGTCCATCAGCACGCCGGGCGTGCATCTGGGCGACGGCACCGACGCCGCAACGATGGCACGCACCGTGAACGAGTTCGGCGCCGGGCTGGCCCAGGCCCATCCCGGCAGGTTCGGGCTGTTCGCCACGCTCACCCTGCCCGACGTGGACGCCGCCGTGACCGAGGCCGCGCACGCCCTCGACGAACTGGCCGCCGACGGGGTGATCCTGCTGGCAAACAGCCGCGGCCTCTACCTGGGCGACCCGGCCCTGGACCCGCTCATGACGGCGCTGGACGACCGCTCCGCCGTGGTCCTCGTGCACCCTGCCGACCTGCCCGGCCCCGCCGCGCCGGGCATCCCGCCGTTCGCCGCCGACTTCCTGCTCGACACCACCCGCGCAGCCTTCAACCTGGTCCGCCACGACGTGCCGCGCCGCTTCCCGCACATCAGGTTCATCCTGGCGCACGCCGGCGGCTTCCTCCCGTACGCGGCGCACCGCCTGGCCCTGGCCCTGTTCGCCGAGACCGGCCGGGACCTGGACCACATCCTGGACGACTTCGCCGGCTTCTCCTTCGACACCGCCCTGTCCGCCAGCCCGGCCGCACTGCCCTCTCTACTCGCGTTCGCCAAGCCGGGACATGTGCTGTACGCCAGCGACTGGCCCTTCGTCCCCGAACTCGCCGTCTCCTACTTCAACGGCCACCTCCAGAATTCCGACCAGGACACCACCGACATCGGCCACCGCAACGCCCGACTGCTGTTCCCCCGCCTGTCTGAGGCCAGACGCTGACCTCCGCCGACGGCTGCCAGCACGACGCCCAGCCACGTCACCTTCGTCAACGTGGCGGGGCGGCCGAGCCTCGGCCAACTTCAGCTCAGACAACAACGGCGTTCACGTACGCAACATCCCACACCATCAACCGCGCGCTGGAGTTGCTGAAAGCTGTCCGCAGAGCGTGACCAGCAGGCGAGCCTGACCGGCTGCCCCGAACCCCGTAGCGGTGATCACGGTAGCCGGACGCGGTCCGGATGTTCATCCCCCAGCTCGGCCTCTGCCGCCACGGAGCCCGTTTCTGGACACCGCCGGGAGGGTGGCTGATGACTGTCTGGGCGTACGCACGAGTCTCGACACGTGACCAGAACCCGCAGCTCCAGCTCGACGCCCTGGCGGCCAGCGGCTACGACGAGCTGGTCATGGAAAAGGAATCGGGCAAGCGCGGTGTCGTACGACCGGCCTGGGAGGCGCTCCTGACCCTGCCCAAGGCGGGCGACACGCAGCAGTTCTGGAAGTCCGACCGGTGGGGCCGTTCAGCGGGGCACGTGCTGACCACGGTCAACGAACTGCGCGACCGGGGCATCACCGTGGTGTCGCTGACCGAGAACTTTGATCTGGGCACCAAGGAGGGCCGGTTCATGTTCGCGGTCCTGGCCGCAGCCGCGGAATACGAGCTGGAGCTGCGAGCCGAGCGCCAGGCCGAGGGCATCGCCGCCGCCAAGCGCCGCGAAACCTCCGGTGCCATGCTGTCCGGCAAGAAGAAGACCGGCCGGCCGCACGTCATCGGCCCCGCCGAGCTGGCCATACTACGCCGCCTGGTCGACGACGGCATCTCGGTCACCGAAGCCGCCCGCACTCTC
Organism: Nonomuraea sp. NPDC050691; assembly: GCF_040654455.1. Classification (NCBI taxonomy): domain Bacteria; kingdom Bacillati; phylum Actinomycetota; class Actinomycetes; order Streptosporangiales; family Streptosporangiaceae; genus Nonomuraea; species Nonomuraea sp. NPDC050691. Next base: position 10,930 of record NZ_JBFAIA010000136.1, on the reverse strand, counting down.
AAAATCGGCCGCTCCACCGCCTATGCGGCACTCGTCGGACGCTGACCAGCAGCTATCCCACCGCATCCGGCTGCTGCCCTTTCGGCGCCCTAGCAAGATCATTTTCATCGATAGCGGCTGTCCGCCGGTTCCTCAACCCCGGATCCCGCGCGGCTGACCCAGGCCTGTTCGCCCCATCGCCTCTGACGCCCTCGATCATCTCTCTGTGGGACGCTCACCTCGCTAACCCCTGATCAACACGCGGCCTGTTTCAACCTCGTCCGGCAGCTCTGAGCATCGTCGCGGGAACCGGCGGCACTACGTGCCGCTGCGCAGCTCCGCCGCCACCGCACGTTCCCGCAGCTCCGCCGCCTCGGTCCGGACCGCCTCCAGCTGCGCCCGTACGTCGTCCAGCCGTGCCCGTTCCAGCCGGAGCTCCACCCGCAGCTCGTCACGTTCGCCGGACAGGGCGTCGGCCCTCCCCCGCTCGGCGGCCACGGCCTCGGCCCGGCTTGCCGCCTCCCGCTCGGCCAGCTCGGCGGCCTCCCGCCGGGTCACCTCCAGGCTCTCGGCCAGGGCGGCGAGCTCGCGCTCCACGCGTTCACGGTCACGCACGGCCGCCGCCACCTCCGCTTCGGCCGCCTCGCGTACCTGCGCCACCTCAGCCGCGGCGCCCCGGCGTACCTGCGCCACCTCAGCCGCGGCGCCCCGGCGTACCTGCGCGATCTCAGCCGCGGCGTTCTCCTGCACCTGCGCGACGCGGGCGGCGGCGCTCTCGCGCGCCTGCTCGGCCTCGTTGAGGGCCAGGGCTCGGTCGCGTTCCGCCTGCGCGGCGGCACGCTCGGCGCTCTCCGCCCGCGCGACGGCCCGGTCACGCTCCTGCTCCGCCGCCTCCGCCCGCGCCCTGGCCGCCGCCACGTCACGCTCGGCCTCCTGCCGCGCGTGCACCGCCGCGGCCACGTCCACCCGTGCCTGGTCGCGCTCCGAGCGCGCCAGCTCGGCGTCCTCACTGGCCTGTACGGCCTGTTCCCGGGCCTCCCGCGTACGGGTCTCGGCTGCCTCCACCCGCTCGGCCAGCTCCTGAACCGCCTGGTCACGAGCCCGTTCGGCCAGCTCGACCCGGGCCACGGCCTCCTTCGCCCGCCGCTCGGCCTGCTCCGCGCGGCGCGCGGACTTCTCGGCGCTCTGCAACGCCTGCCGTTCGGTGCTGGCCGCCTCGCGCAGCGCCGCGAGGGCCTGCTCGCGTGCCCGCTCGCCGTCGCCGAGGGCGGTGTCGCGCTCGGCCTCGGCCTCCTCGACCCGCAGCCGCATCTGCGCCGCTTCCCGGCGGGCGTGCTCGGCCGCCTCGCGGGCCAGCCGTACCTGCTCGAACGCCTGCTCCCGCTCGGCGCGCGCGACCGCCACGCGCGTGTGCGCCTCGGCCTGGACGGCGCTCAACTTCGCCTCCACCCCGGCGGGGCTCAGCTCCTGGGCGAGCGCCTGCGCGAGCGGCTCGATGGCGGCCGAGAGCCCGCTCTCCATCCGCTCGTACAACTGCTCGGCCCTGGCCAGTGCCCCCTCCAGCCCTGGGGTGGCGCGACGCAGCTCCCTTTCCCGTTTGGCGGCGGCCTGGCAGTCGCCTTCGGGACAGTACGCCTTGGGGCGGCCTCTCCCCCGTCGCTGCTCGATCGGCGCCCCACAGTGCTTGCACGGCGTCACCACGCCAGTCTCTGCCGTCACAGCGGCACCCTATCATTATCTGTTTTCTAGAAAAACAAAATCAGAAATTCTGATCTGTTGCGTCGCGGCGGAGAGACAGCAACTTGCGGGAATGCAGAATTCCCGCAAGTAACCGTCGCACGACTCTCCGCCACCACCTGGGCCGGCGCGGAAGTACGTGTCCTGTCTCACGAGACCTGGCCTGCGTCTCATCCACCTGGCGTGATTCGCTGTTCCGTCTCACCTGGTTGGCGTGACTACCTGATCACGCACACCCGGTGTCTCATGTAGGTGGCGTGCGCGGAGCGGATGTCTCACCGAGTTGGCGTGGATGGGCGGAAGTCTCGGTGTCTGTTTCTGAACTCGTGATCTTTATCCGTGAGCGGGTTGGGCCTCATTCTCCGGCCGATGCATCGACGGTTTCCGCGTTCATCGGCTTGGTCACGTCCCACCGTCGCGCTGTGCCGGGACTGAACGGGTGAGCGATGCCCAGGGCCGCTATAGTCTTGATCGCGTCCGATGTCGAGGCCGTTCTTGGAGGAGGTGTGCAGCAGATGCGCAGGACCGTTCAGCAGCGAAGCCGCAGCTCTGCTTTCACCAACCTCATCAAGCCGGAGACATCGTGTCGATTCGCATCACCCCTTTGATTGACCCTCAACTCACGTCGTCCAGTCGGCGCCTCGCGTGGCTGGCCACCCTGCCGACCGGCGTTCCCGTCGGATCAGCGTTCCTTCGCCTGTTCATCAGGGCGGGCCGGGATCATCTGGCCGAGCTCGATCTCCAGGTCCACCCGGCCGAGCAGCGGAGCGGCGTCGGTTCTCTCCTGCTGACCACCGCGCTGGCCGCTGCCCGCGAAGAGGATCGGCGCTGCGTCATCGCCCAGGTAGAGCCCGCTTCGTCGGGAGAGGTCTTCCTGTCGGCGCGGGGCTTCCGCAAGGTGTCGACTTTGACATTTGCACGGCTGCCGCTGGCTCAGGCTGATCTCGCCGGTCTCATGGAGATCGTGCACAGCCCACATCCCGGCTACCGGCTGGTCGCGTGGGACGGGGCCGTGCCCGATGAGCTGGCTGAGACGTTCACCGCGTCCCGCCACGCCTTGGACGACATGCCGATGGACGACACCGACTACGGCACCGTGAATTGGGACGTCCAACGCGTACGGGAGGCGGCGCAGGCAATCGAGACCCGGGGCGACCTGCTCCATACCGTCGCCGCCATCGCCGAGTCAGATGATTCCATCCGCCGGATTCACCGAGCTGGTCGTCCCGGGAGACGGCAAGGGCGATGCCCAGCACTACGCCACCGGCGTGCTCCCCGAACATCGCGGGCACGGCCTGGCCCGCTGGATGAAAGCCGAGGCCATCCGGCAGGCACGCGAGCGCTACCCGGACCTCGATGGGTTGCTGACCGATACCGCCGACAGCAATCGCCACATGCGTGTCATCAATGACGCGCTCGGCTACCTGCCAACGCGCCAGAGGGTGACACTACAGCTCGACCTGTAGCGGCAAGCCTGCCAGCCGATGGGCCTTTCGCCATCGGTTGTGGTGAAGAGGGCGCGCTGGCTTGCGACAATCGATGCTGTGAGCCAGCGCGCGGCGGCTCGGATGTGCACGAACTATCGTCGAACACCACCGACATCTCCCACGCCGTCTGCCAGACCCTCATCGAAGCACGCTGCGACCTGGTCCTGGTCGACGAGATCCACAACCTCAACCTCGCCACCAGCGCAGGCGAGGACATGTCCGATCACCTGAAGTACTTCACCGAGCACCTGCCCGCCACCTTCATTTACGCCGGCATCAACGTTGAACGCCAGGGCCTGTTGACTGGAGTGCGAGGAAAGCAGATCGCCGGCCGCTGCGTCCTCATCAACAGTCGCCCCTTCCCCTACCAGGCGGAATGGAAGCAGTTGGTCGCCGCCATGGAAGGCGCCCTCCGCCTTCACCAGCACAAGCCCGGCTCGCTCACCGAGCTTTCCAAGTATCTGCATCGCCGGACCGGCGGCATGATCGGAAGCCTGTACACCGGATCCGCGCCGGAGCAATCAGCGCGATCCAGAACGACAGCGAGGCCATCACCCGCGAACTCCTCGACGAGATCCCCGTCGACCACGCCGCCGAGTCCGAAGGCGGAGACGCCGCGTGATCTCACAGCAGCTCTCCCTCTCCTGGAAGGCCCCACCGCTGCGGGTCTTGCCGCGGCGACCGGCCCCCTGCTGGACGAAACCCTGAACTCCTATCTGAGCCGCCTTGCCAAGGTCAATCACCTCGCGACGTCCTCACTGCGTGAGCTCCTGAGCGGCAGCAAGCAGTTTCTGTCGACTATGCCTGCTCAGACACGGTCTGGAACCACAAGACGACGCCCCCGTCCGCTGGCACCATCCGGAAGACGTGATCTGCTGGCATCACCGACGCTGGATCGCCTTCAACGGTGACTCGTCCGCTCCTCAACCACTCGTTGACCGCGTTGAGCCGATTTGCCAAGCTAACCGCCTCCATCGCCGACTGCGACGACGCTACGGCCACAACGCCGTCATGACCGCCTTTCGCGACGCGGACTACATCGTCGCGAGATGGGCGCGGGGAGGCCAGCACCAGCGGTTGCACCTGCCTGGGGAGCCATGGCCCTCCCCAAGCGGGAAGGGTTCGCTCTGGGCATCGAGCCAGCTCTGCCGGCCGAGATCCGGCGGACCGTCGCTCGCCATTACGGCAGGACTGGGCCGGACGGGAACGAATGGCGGCAAGATCCCCTCTATCTCTGGATCGAGAACGAGCGCAAGAACGCCACGATGCTCCTACGGCGAGCGAAGACTGCAACCAAGAAGGGACGCCTGGTTCCCCGGCCTCACAGCCGTTCCATGATCACACGCCAACTCGTTGCGACAGGACATCGCTGCCCAGCGATATCTGTCACCAAGATCGAATCTTGCTGGGACACGCGAGTGTGACAGTGTCACGTTCGGCGAGGTCGTACGCCCCAGCGAACCGCAGCCCCGGCATCCACGTCGGCGGTGGACACGGTGACGTGGTGTTGGAGCCCGCTCCGTTTTCGCGGCCGACGGCTAGACCCGGTCCAGGAATTGAAAGATTCATCCGCCCACACGGTTCACCAGGAGCTACGCGCGGTGGATCAGGTGGTTCGTTGACCCCATGCGTGAGCGCGCACACAATGTCCGTCGAGACGGCCGGGCGACGGAGGGGCACTGGCTGATGCAGAAGACCTGGGTGGGCTTGTCGGGACTCGTCGCGGCGGTCGCGTTCATCGCGTTGCTCGCCGGAACCGCCATGGCGGCCCTGGACGCCGGGCCGTCCTCGTCGCCGGATCCGTCCGGCTCGCCGGCCCCGTGCAGTACGGGGACCTCGCTGCCGACACTACCCCCCAGCAACAGTCCGCCGACCGCGCCCGCGACACTTGAGGTGGTACGGGTGCTGCTCAACTCGGTCGAGTTGCGCTGGACCGCCGCCACGGACAACAACGGCATCGCCTGCTACCGGGTACGGGAGCGGCGCGACGGCACAGCCACCACGATGGCGACGTTCCAGGCGACGGCCACCGAGGGCACGGTGTACCTGCCGTGGCCGCCGTCCGGCGTGCCCTCGCAGACGCACATCCTGGACGTGGTGGCCGTGGACACGTGGAACACGCCAGGGCCCGCCTCCCCCACGGTGACCGTGACCATCTACAACGACGTCATCTCGTCACCAACGCCGCCGCCGGTGGGCGACTGTGACGTGACGTACGCGTCGTGGGCGTGGAACTCCGGCATGAGCACCAACCTCACGATCACCAACACGGGCAGCACACCCATCCGCGACTGGCGCCTGACGTTCGACTTCCCCGACGCGGGCCAGCGCGTCACCTCGGGCTGGTCCGCCGCCTGGTCGCAGACGGGCACGGCCGTGACGGCCGGGCACCCGCACTGGAACAGCGACATCGCGCCCGGACAGACCCTCCGCATCGGCTTCACCGGCTCCAGCACGGGCAGCAATCCCGCGCCTACGGCCTTCTACCTCAACGGCGCGAGATGCCGGATCGCACCGTGACGTCCGTCCTCAGCGGAGAGTAGCGGATCATCGGTAAGTGTGCGTGAGCCTTGGCTCGCCTGCTCCGGTGGGCGGCGGCGACCGCGGTTCCTCGACCACGTGGTCGAGGAACCGCCACCGCTCGCGGTGTTCGAGCCCGCGCCGCCCCCAGCGATACGCAGCGTAAGGCTGCCCTGCCGTGGTCAGCAGGCGAGGTCGGACGCGGGTAGCACACCGGCCGAGAGGAAGTCGTTCACCGCTCCGTTCAAGCACGCGTCGCCGTGGTAGGGGAACGGCGCGTGCGTACGGGCATCGACGGTGACCAGGCGTGATCCCGGCAGGCGGGCCGCCACGGCCCGGCTGAAGGCGAGGGGCACCGCCACGTCCCTGAGCGCGGCCGTTACAAGGACGCCGGGGGCCCGGTCGGATACCTGGCCGGGCGTCGGCGGCGCCGGGTGGTCCATCGCCGGGGGCCAGAAGGCGCAGGGGGTGATGTTGGCGTTGGCCGGTCCGAAGAGGGGGTACCGCGTGCCGTAGGTAGCGAGGTCCCGCAGATAGGTACGGGGATCGCGGGGCCAAGGACCGTCGGCGCAGCGGTAGGCGATGTTGACGGCCGTGTGATTGTCCGCAGGCACCCCGGCGACACCCGGCGGCGGCACGGGGCGGATCGGGAACGGCACGAACGGCTCCTGACCGGCGGCGACGGCCGCCAGCGCCGAGGCGATCAGCCCTGCGTACTGCTCGTAGTAGATCCCGGCCACGATCAAGGAGCCGAGTTCGCCCGCGGTCCACGGGTGACCGGCGATGACGATCGGCGACGTCCGCGCCCGATCGAGCAAGCTGCTGACGGCCCGCGTGACCTCCTGAGCGGTGTCGCCGAAGCCGTAGTCGGTGTCCCGCTCGGCGATCCAGTCGGCCAGTTCGGCGAAGCCTCGGTCGAACGCCGGGGTGCGGGCCAGTTCGAACGGGCGCCAGATGGTGGCCGGGTCGACCGGGCTGTCCAGCGCGAACCGGTCCACGCGGTGCGGGAAAAGGGCGGCGTAGACGGCGCCGAGCATCCCGGCGTACGATCCGCCCAGGTAAGAGATCTTGTCCTCGCCCAGGGCCGCCCCTGATGAAGTCCATGTCCCGGGCGGCGTTCACGGTGGTGGCGTAGGGCAGCGCCCATCGCGCGGCGCGTTCGCAGTCCTTCGCGTACTGCCGCGCCTCCGTGGAGTCGGCGGCGAAGCTCCCGGGTGTCGCCGTACGGACCCAGTAGCCGGCCGGTTCCTCGACGGGTTGCCCACAGCTGATGGGGGTGCTGCGTTCGACGAACCTGATGTCGAATCCGATCAGGTCGTACTGGGCGCGGACGTCAGCGGACAGGAACGGCGCCAGGGTGCTCGGCAGCGGCACTCCCGGCCCGCCGGGCCCGCCCCCGGTGGTGAGCAGCACGCCGCGGCGCCTGGCGGGGTCGGTGGCGGGGAGCCTGGAGATGGCGATCGAGATCGTACGGCCTCGCGGGTGCCGGTGGTCCAGCGGCACAGTCACGGCGGCGCACTGCAGCTCGGGGTCGGTGATGCCGGCGCATTCGGTCCACTGCGGATTCGCGTGCGCCCCCGCCTCGGCGGTCGGTGCGAACGCCGTCACCACCGCGGCCAGAGCCACGGCCAGCGTACCCCGCAGGAATGTCCGCGCCCGTCGTAAGCCCATCGGATCGGCCATCAGCGATCTCCTCGCATCGCGCACCAAGATCAAGCCGATCGTACAGAGCAGACGGCGGGTTCGACCATCCTTGGCACGGATCCTGCCTCGTCCACCACGCAGCCCGCGTCGGCGATCGCGCCTGTTGGGATGCGGACGCCCCGCCCCGCCGGAACGGTTGACGCAACCGATCGGTGCGTCGCCGGCTGTGTTCCGGGCCGATGCAGGTGGCGCAGCGGTTCATGGCCGCGCTGGCTCGCGACTGGGACAGCCCGCTCAAGGGCTTGAAGGATCATCTCGACCGGGGTGCTCGCGAGGGGTGGCGTGCACGGAGAGGATGTCTCACCCGGCTCTCCCGTGGACGCCACGTCACGGGTTCAGCCCGCACTCGCCGATCGCCGGCCAGCCGCCCGGATGGCGAGTTCAGCCGGGTCCGGGCACGATGCCCTCTACCCCTGGAATCGAGAACGAGCGCAAGAACGCCACGATGCTCCTCCGGAGCAGGCGAAGACCGCGACCCAGAAGGACGCCTGGTCCCCGGTCTGGGAGAGGATTACAGCCCCGGGTCGACCTGCCATGAGACGTCCACGATCTGGCTCAGGAGACGAACGTCGAACCCATCGGTAAGTTTCTGATCTTGCCCTATGCCGACTTGACCCCCCTCCACCGTCGTCTTCGTCCGCGGGGTCGACGAGCATGAGGTGCTTCGCCGGATTGGGGCCGCGGACGAGGCATGTTGCCTCAAATCAGCACGTCCACCAGCGCGCCGACCGGCAGGGAGAGCGTGTGCTGCACCAGATTGCGCAGCGCCGGCACCAGGCCGATCAGCCCGGCGGCCAAGCACCAGGTCGACTCTGAGGTGGATGACGACGTGCGCCATCGCCGCGAAGTAGCCCAGCGAGATGGCCGCCTGAATGGCGACGACCACGACGACCTGCGACGGTCGCCGTGGCCGGAGAAGGGCATGCTCACGCCGCGGGCAGGACGTTCAGCCGGTGCAGCAGTTCACGCGCGAGGGTGGCGCGCTTGGCGGCGTCGCCGTCCTTGGCGATGTCCATGTTCAGCGCGAACGTGTACACGCGTCCGCCGCGGTCGACCCACCCGGTCCACCAGCCCGTGCCGGGACCGGGGGCGTTCTGCCAGCCTGACTTGGCGTACAGCACGTACCCGTCCTTCTCCTCCTGCTTGATCAGCTCGTGGACGGTGCGCTGATGCTCGCGCGAAGCGGGCAGACGCAGGGCGGCCAGCCGCTCCATGAACCTGGTCTGTTCCACCGCCGAGATCTTCAGCGGGCCGTCCAGCCAGAACCGGTCCACCACCGTCCCGGTCTGCCGGTTGCCGTAGTTCAGCCGGTGCAGCCACTGCCGTTCGCGCTGGAGGCCGATGCGGCGGGCGATCACCTGGAACGCCGCCGCGTTGGAGACGCGAACGGCTTCGCGCATGCTCATGTCCTTCTCCCACTCGGGGAACGGCTGCGGCGTGCCGTCCCAGGGGATCACCTCGTCGGGGTTTTTGACCACGCCGGTCTGCAGAGCGACCAGCGCGTGCGGGACCTTGAAACTGGAGGCGGGGACCATTGGCTTCTCGGCGCGCCCGCGGTCCACCACGGTTACCTTCCTGGACGACACGTCCAGCAACGCGAACGTGCCGCGCACCTTCGCCGCGTCGAACACCGCGCGCAGATCATCGCGTACAACGGTACCCGGCCTGACCTCATGGGCCGTCGCGACCATGGCGCCGCCGCGCGGGGCGCGCTCGTGGGCGGTGGCACCGTACGCGGGGATGCCGTAGACAGTGAGCGAGGCGAGCGCGGCGGCGACGAGCCCGTGGCGTAGGACCTGCGAAATCGTCTTCTTCATGCGCAGAGACCATCACAGGACATCGTCACTGTCCAATATTGATATTGGTGAAAGACCAATATTCAAATCCATATCAACGCAGTTCAGACCGCGTGGTCGGGAGCACGAAAGCGCATGCCCCGCCACGTGCTGCCGGTACGAAACTGCCACATCACCGCTGGAGCGCAGGGTGGCGCGCGACGCGGTGGCGGAGGTAGACGACTGTCGAACTGAAGGTGCGGGTCTCGACGAGTTCGAGGGCGAACATGGCCAGACCCGATGGCGCTTCCCATGACCTACCTGGTGCGGTGCGTCTGACTACCGTCACGTTGACAGATTTGCCGCGAAGAGGATCGGCCTAATTTCGGTGGCACCTGAAAGAACATCGAAAGGGGCAGGTTATGAAGGCGACGCGGGTTGCGGGGATGGGTCTCGCAGTCGGGGCGGTGCTGACGCTTTGCACGATCACGGGGCCGGCGCAGGCGACCGGGGAAAGCTGGGACAGAGCGGCGGGCTGCGCGGAGGCGCGGCCGGAGGTCACCTCCATCAGCGGCTGGGTGTCGCCCAACGCCTGCACCTTCATCAAGCGGCAGATCAAGTTCGGCAAGGTCACCACCTCCGACCGGGTGGGTGCCTACGTCGACATCTGGTCCAAGGACGCGACGCTGTGGGAGCCGGCGAAGGCGAGCACGCCACTGCTCCAAGGTGAGGAGGCCATCAGAAAGTCAATCAGCGGATCGCTCAGCCTGGTCCCCGACTTCCGCTTCCGTGGCACGCGCATCGCTGTGAACGGTCCCGCCGTGATGTTCGAAGCGTACAACGAGGCCACGATCAAGGGACATGAGGTCGCCTACCCTGCGGTCTACCGGGTTCAGCTGACCGACGGTGGCAAGGTCGACCAGGGCCGTCGCTACTACGACCGGCACACCTGGTTCAAGCCGCTCGACCCCGAGTTGCCCGACCTGTTCGCCGACGTCGCCGACGGCAGCACCCCCGACGAGGGCCGTAAGCCAGTTCTCGGCCCCGATGAGCTCGTCGCCCGTGCCGAGGCATGGAACGACGAGGACGCGGAGGCTCTGGTGGAACGGCTCACCGGCGCGCCGCTGTCCGCCCCTGGCCTGAACGGCGGCACGCTGCGCACCAGGCAGGGCAAGCTCGCCTACCTGAAGAGGTTCTTCGACCAGGTCAGCGATGTCCAGCTGCAGCCGGGCCAGGCCGTCAAGGTCAACGGCGCGACGTACTTGGAATGGCACGGCACGCTCCTGCCCAAGGGCCAGACCGACCCCGTCAGCTTCGGCATCATCGAGCGTGTCGGCGACACCGGTGGCATCTCGAGGGACTGGACCCTGACCTTCGACCAGCTGCCGCTCGTCGCCGACGAAGCCAAGATCACCGAGCTGTACGGCAGGCTCAGGTAGCGATCGCGGCCAGCTCTGCCCGCGAGGAGATCCCCAGCTTGGGGAAGGCCTTGTAGAGGTGGTAGCCGACGGTGCGTGGGCTGAGGTAAAGCTGGGCCGCGATGTCGCGGTTGGACGCGCCCGCGGCGGCCAGCCGTACCACCTGCCTCTCCTGCGCGGTGAGGACGCTGAGCGGATCGTCCGCCTGGCGCGGGGCCGCGGGGACGTCGCCGGTGGCGCGTAGCTCGGCGCGGGCGCGCTCGCGCCCAGCTGCGCGCCGCCCTGGAGACCTTCGACCGGCTCGGCATGG